>NZ_DASWYK010000112.1:0-2112 GCF_036405015.1 Flavobacterium sp.
ATATTACCACTAAACTTGAAAATTTAAATGCAAAACTTTTACTGATTTCTGCGAAAGAAAAAATAGGAGTAGAGGATCTAAAGAACGAATTATTATCGTTTGTAAATACTGGAGCACTTCGAAACAATGAAACAATTGTGACTAATACTAGACATTATGATTCATTGTTAAAAGCTTTAGATGAAATTCAAAAAGTAAAATTCGGTTTAGAATCTGGTCTTTCAAGTGATTTAATGGCGCTGGATATTCGCGAAGCTTTATATCAATTTGGATTAATCACTGGTCAGGTCTCGAATGATGAATTGTTGGGGAATATTTTTGCCAATTTTTGCATTGGGAAATAAATTTACTTTCTTTAAGTTTCTAATGTTTTCTTTTAGTTGATTATCACTGGGTTAGAGTAATTTTTATTTTCTTATATTATCTTTTATTTGTACATTTGGTACACCTTATGTACACCTTTTAACCTTCGAGGTGTACAAATGTACACCTCATGATAATTACTTTAAAAAAGAAAAAATTAAAAAATGGCACTTATAGTTTATTCCTTGAATTCTATAAGGGTTCAACTGTCGATACAAATGGCCAGCGGATTCATCTGCGAGATTTTGAATACTTAAAACTCTACCCCCTGCAGGATCCAAAATCCGCTGCTGAAAAGAAGAAGAACAAAGAAATTGAAATTTTGGCGGAACAAATCTTCTCAATTAGAAAAGCGGAGTATTTTCAAGGAAAATTCGATATTAAAAATACTGCAAAAAGTAAAAGACGTTTTTTAGATTACTTTAATGAGAAAGCTGAAGAAAAAATTGATAGCCCCAAAAACTACGGAAATTGGACCGCTGCTCTGCTTCATTTAAAAAAATGCATTCCAGCAAATCTAATATTTGATGAAGTTGATGAAAATTTCATTAAAAAAGTGCGTCTGTATTTTGACAAAGAAGCAAAGACCAAAAGCAAATTATCTTTATCTTTAAATTCAAAGTATTCCTATTTTAACAAATTTAAGGCTGCTCTTCGAAGTGCTTTTGATGACGGTTATCTTTCTATAAATTATGCAGCAAAAATAAAATCATTTGAACAAGCTGAAAGTCAAAGAGAGTATCTTACCCATCAGGAATTAAAAAAATTAGCCAGTACCGGATGCAAATATGAAGTATTAAAACGTGCTTTTTTGTTTTCGTGCCTTACAGGTCTCCGCTGGAGTGATATCAATACAATGAAATGGTCTGAAGTGCGCGATGAAGGAGATATGTGCCGAGTGAATTTTAGACAGGAGAAAACAGAAGCAGTTGAATATTTATACATTTCTGATCAGGCACGCCAATTATTAGGAGATCGCAAAGATAATGCCGACCGTGTTTTTATCGGTTTAAAGTATTCAGCAGTTTACAATAATGAGATTGTCCGCTGGTGTAATCGAGCTGGAATATCTAAACACATTACTTTTCATAGTGCTAGGCACACAAATGCTGTTCTTCTTTTAGAAAATGGAGCAGATATATACACAGTATCAAAACGCTTAGGTCATCGTGAAATCCGTACTACAGCTATTTATGCAAAAATTGTAGATGCAAAAATGAGAGAAGCGGCTAATCTGATACCAACTATTAATATTTAAAAATGGATAAAATATCAAACAAAGCGAATTTAAAGATCATTACGATAATCTCATTTATCATTTTATATACTTGTTTATTCTATAAATTTTCTTTTACCTATTTTTATATATCTACTTTAATACTGCAAATCTTCATTTTAGGAGTATTCTTTTTTAAAATATTAAAAGTTTATTTTAGATATTTTATTAATTACATGTTCAATATCCCTAATAGCAGTTTCAATAAAATAATTGAAAAACCTCGATTGTTATTCCATATTATTTTTATGCCACTTAGCATATTTTTTACGTCAATATTCAAAAACATCACAGCAATATATTATAAAGAACTAAAAATTCTAAATGATTTAGAAGTTAATGATTTCAATCTGCTCTTATTAATTTCTATTAATGTAGTTCTTGTTGGATTTGTATTTTCAGTTTTAGGAATCTATTATTCATGGACAAAAAAATTTGAAAGCCATTTTATTCCAATGATTGAAAAGAAACTT
>NZ_DASWYK010000113.1:0-3336 GCF_036405015.1 Flavobacterium sp.
CGACGCATTTCTTCGCTCATCGCTTCGCAAATGGCCTCTCTAAATTGTATTGTTCTCATATTTTATATTGTATGTTGAATTTTCTGAAGAGCAAAAATAAATATTTTAAATAACTTAAAAGCATAAATTGAATTTAAAATCACATGAACTGCTGTACATCTTTAGCTTTTAACTTTTTTAAGTTTATTGTGATATTTACGAAATCGATATAATAACATATAAGCTGTATTTATTTTATCCTAAATATTTTTTAGACAAACTTTAGTCTATTTGTTGAAATTCTTATTCTTCCTAAAATCTATTCATAGAACGCAAAAAACAAAAAGTTAGTATTAACGCTACAAAATTTATTTCTACTTTGTCACTCCAAATATTACAAAATTCCTAATAATCAGACGAAAAGAATATTTTTTTATTTTTAAATCCCGATAAAAACCATCTAAAACCATACAATCTGCGAAATCGTAATAGTTTTAAAAAATATTATGCATGCATAATATAATTATTCCAAATTAAATTCTAAATTTGTAAAAGCATATTATAAATTCAAAATATATACTTATGAAAATACTAGTTTGCATCAGCCATGTGCCTGATACTACTTCTAAAATTAACTTTACCAACGGTGATTCAGAATTTGATACAGCCGGCGTACAATATGTAATTAACCCTAACGACGAATTTGGATTGACTCGTGCAATCTGGTTTCAGGAACAACAAGGAGCAAACGTAACTGTTGTAAACGTTGGAGGTCCTGATACTGAACCAACTTTGCGTAAAGCATTGGCAATTGGTGCAAACGAAGCAATTCGTGTAAACGCAAATCCAACTGATGGATTTTTCGTTGCAAAACAATTGGCAGAAGTAATTAAAAATGGAGGTTACGATCTTGTAATTGCTGGAAAAGAATCTTTAGATTATAACGGAGGAATGGTTCCAGGAATGATTGCTGGAATTTTAGGATCTAACTTCTTAAACTCTTGTACAGCTTTAACTGTTGACGGAAACAACGTAAAAGCAGTTAGAGAAATCGATGGTGGAAAAGAAACTGTGAGCACTACCCTTCCATTAATTATTGGAGCTCAAAAAGGTCTTGTCGAAGAAAAAGACCTTCGCATTCCTAACATGAGAGGAATTATGACAGCAAGAACCAAAGCTTTAACAATTCTTGAGCCAGTAGATGCACCTGTAAATACAAAAGCGGTAAAATTTGAAAAACCAGCTCCAAAATCGGCAGTAAAATTAGTTTCTGCAGATAATTTAGATGAGTTGATCAATTTATTACACAACGAAGCTAAGGTGATTTAAGATTGTAGATTTTAGATTGCAGATTGCAATACTAAATCTACATTTTGATACACTTCAAAATCTAAAATCAATAATCATTTTAGATTTCAGCTTCAAAAATCTGAAATCTGAAATCTAAAATCTAAAATCTAAAATTATTATGTCAATATTAATATATGCAGAATCTGCAGAAGGAAAATTTAAAAAAGTTGCTTTCGAATTAGCTTCTTACGCTAAAAAAGTAGCAGAAAGTTTAGGAACAACCGTTACTGCTTTAACAGTAAACATCAGCGATGTAAGCGAGCTAGGCAAATACGGAGTAGATAAAGTTTTAAAAGTAACAAACGATAAATTAGCTGGTTTTACAGCTAAAGCTTACGCTGATGTAATCAAACAAGCTGCTGAAAAAGAAGGAACGAAAGTAGTTTTACTTTCTTCTACAACAGATAGTATTTACCTTTCATCATTAGTCGCAGTAGCTCTAAATGCAGGTTTTGCTTCAAATGTTGTTGGATTGCCTGTTAGCACTTCACCATTCCAGGTAAAAAGAAATGCTTTTTCAAACAAAGCTTTCAATATTACTGAAATAGCTACAGATGTAAAAGTTCTTGGTTTAGCGAAAAACTCTTATGGAATTTTTGAAAGCGCAGGAGCTGCAACAGCAGAAGATTTTAATCCAACTATCGGAGACAATGATTTTGGTGTAAAAGTAGAATCTGTAGAGAAAGTTTCTGGAAAAGTTTCTATTGCTGATGCTGATATCGTAGTTTCTGGCGGACGTGGATTAAAAGGTCCAGAAAACTGGGGACTAGTTGAAAATTTAGCTGAAGTTTTAGGCGCTGCAACAGCATGTTCTAAACCTGTTTCAGATTTAGGATGGAGACCTCACAGCGAGCATGTTGGACAAACAGGAAAACCAGTTGCAACAAATTTATATATTGCCATAGGTATTTCAGGAGCAATTCAGCATATCGCCGGAATCAACTCTTCAAAAGTAAAAGTTGTAATCAACAATGACCCTGAAGCTCCTTTCTTTAAAGTAGCTGATTACGGAATTGTTGGAGACGCTTTTGAAATTGTACCGCAATTAACAGAGAAATTAAAAGCTTTCAAAGCTCAGCATTCTTAATTTAAAATTCTCTCAAAAAATATAGCTGCCTAAAAACAAGATAATCGTATCTTTGTTTTAAGGCAGCTTTTTTGTTCCATATTTTTTGACTAAAATTGCACCTTTATTTTTCAATCAAAAAAAGCATAAAACTGTGGTCGTAACTACCACTTTTACAAACATATATGAGTCTAGTAAAATTATCTATAAAAGGAATTTCATACAGCCAAACTCAAAATGGCGCTTATGCCTTAATTCTGAATGAAGTTGATGGTGAAAGAAAATTGCCTATTGTTATTGGCGCTTTTGAAGCTCAGTCAATAGCTATTGCCTTAGAAAAAGAAATAAAACCACCTCGTCCGTTAACGCATGATTTATTCAAAAACTTTGCAGAAAGATTTGATATAGTGGTAAAACAGGTAATCATTCACAAACTTGTTGATGGTGTTTTTTACTCTAGTTTAATTTGTGAAAGAGACAAAATCGAAGAAATAATCGATGCCAGAACTTCTGATGCAATTGCTTTGGCGCTACGTTTCAATGCACCGATTTTCACTTATAAAAACATCTTAGACAAAGCCGGAATTTATTTAAAATCAAATACAGCCGATACAGATCAGGGCGCTCAGGAAATTGACGATGTACTTTCTAATCCAGAAACTTTTGGACACGAAGAAGAAACCAATCAATCTGGAGATGTTTATGCAAAACATACTTTACAGGAATTAAACGATCTTTTAGATCAAGCCGTTTCGCAAGAAGATTACGAAAAAGCTGCCAAAATCAGAGACGAAATCTCTAGAAGATAAATTCAATGTTTAATCGTTGAACCGTTTATTCGTTAAATCGATTAAACAATTAAACGAATAACCGAATAAACAAACAAATGAAACAATATTTAGATTTAGTAAAACACGTTTTAGAAAACGGAAATCAAAAAG
>NZ_DASWYK010000114.1:0-11656 GCF_036405015.1 Flavobacterium sp.
CTATTTGTTTTTTCTAATTATTAGTAATTGCTTTTTTAGAATCTGAATCAATATTTTTTTTTAAAAGATTCGTAATTATTTCCTGAAAAGCTTTATCAAGTTCTTTGTAATCATTTTTTATCCTGTCGGCAGTAATACTCAAATTGTGTCCGCTTAAACATTGCCGAACATAAACAGTAGTAAGTCCGTATTTCTCTACCAACGCTTTTATTATTCGCTGGTCGTAAGTATACTTCCTGTTTTTTTTCGTTTCTTTGCTCATTTTCACTTTTTGTTTCTTATTGCAAATGCAAAGATATAACCTATTTTCTATTTTGCAAGAAAATTACTAGAATATTTTCTATTTGTTTTATGAAGGCGATTGAACGTTTATATGAATATCTTGAATTTAAAGGCATCAGGGTAACTCCTTTTGAAGTTAAAGCTGGGCTTTCAAATGGGTATTTGGGTAAGCAATTTAAAAGGAAGGCAGATTTAGGAGAGACTATTTTACTTAAAATACTAGAAAATTGTCAGGATTTAAATCCTGTTTGGCTATTAATGGGAGATGGTTCTATGATAAAAACTCATTTTTCTCAAGAAAGTAAAGTCGAAATAGAACAATATGTTACGAATAATTTCTCCTTGAAAACGGATAAAACCAAAAACAGGCAAGTTATTCCTCTATTTGATATTCAAGAAACAACTTCTGTCGCAGCTCTATTTCGAAATCAGGAACAACTAGAACCCGTCGATTATATGGCGATTCCTAATCTGCCAAAATGCGATGGAGCAATTTCTGTAAGCGGAGATAGTATGTATCCTTTAATAAAATCAGGAGATGTTGTATTGTATAAAAAGGTCAAAAATAATATCGATATGATCTTTTGGGGAGAAATGTATCTGGTGTCGATTTTAGATGAAGACGGCGATGAGTTTAACATGATTCGCTGGATTCAAAAATCAGAACAAGGAAATGAATATCTCAAATTGGTAAGTGAAAATGAAAAACACGAGCCTAAAGATTTGCCTATTCATTCTATTAACGGTTTGGCTCTTATTAAGGCTTCGCTTCGTGTAAATTCGATGTCTTAAATGTAATAAAGTTTTGGGCATTATTTTCTACATTTGTGCCCTATGAAAAAAGCTTTCCAACTCTTCGATTTTAGTCAAAAAATCAATTACAAAAACGAAATTTTAGCCGGTTTGACTGTGGCTATGACCATGATTCCAGAATCGCTATCATTTGCAATTCTTGCCGGATTTCCACCATTGGTAGGATTGTATGCTGCCTTTATTGCCGGATTGGTAACCGCCATTTTTGGAGGAAGACCCGGAATGATTTCTGGCGGAGCAGGAGCAACAGTGATTGTGTTAATTGCTCTAATGAAATCGCACGGAATAGAATATGTTTTTGCAGCCGTTGCCCTTGGAGGTATCGTACAAATCTGTATCGGACTTTTTAAACTCGGAAAGTTTATTCGCTTGGTTCCGCAACCTGTAATGTTTGGTTTTGTAAACGGTTTAGCGGTCGTAATTTTTATGTCGCAGTTAGAGCAATTTAAAACTGTCGTAAACGGTCAGGTTTCGTGGCTTCAGGGAACTCCATTATATATTATGGCAGGTTTGGTGGTTTTAACGATTGCAATTGTTTTGCTTTTTCCGAAGATTACAAAAGCAGTTCCTGCTTCTTTGGTTGCCATTATGGTTGTTTTTGCATTGGTAATCGTTTTTAATATCGAAACCAAAACGGTAGAAGATATCGCATCTGTACAAGGCGGATTTCCTCCGTTTCATATTCCGAATATTCCGTTTTCTTTTGAGACTTTAAAAGTCATCTTTCCGTATTCAGTTATTGTGGCTGCGGTCGGTTTAACCGAAGGTTTGTTGACACTGAATTTAGTTGATGAGATTACAGGAACAAGAGGAAATAGTAATAGAGAATGTATTGCACAAGGAAGTTCGAATATTTTAAACGGTTTTTTCTACGGAATGGGAGGTTGTCCTATGATTGCACAAACGTTGGTTAATCTTGGTGCAGGTTCAAGAGCGAGACTTTCAGGGATTATTGCCGCTTTGACTATTTTAATTATTATTCTTTTTGGAGCACCTGTAATTGGAAAATTGCCAATGGCAGCTTTGGTTGGTGTCATGATGATGGTGGCCGTTACTACTTTTGAATGGGCAAGTTTTAGAATCATTAATAAAATGCCACGACATGATATTTTTGTTGGAATTCTAGTTGCTGTAATTACCATTGTATTGCATAATCTGGCTTTGGCGGTTTTAATTGGAGTAATTATTTCAGCTTTGGTTTTTGCCTGGGAAAGTGCCAAAAGAATCCGTGCACGTCATTATATTGATGAAAATGGTGTAAAACATTATGAAATTTATGGACCATTATTTTTTGGATCTGTAACGGCTTTTATCGAAAAATTTGATATTCAAAACGATCCAAATCATATCATCATTGATTTTAAAGAAAGTCGTGTTTCAGACATGTCAGCCATTGAAGCTTTAAACAATTTGACGAAAAAATACAATCAGGTAAATAAAGTAGTTGAACTAAAACATTTAAGTGAAGACTGCAGACAATTACTAAAAAATGCCGATGCAGTTATTAAAGTCAATGTGATTGAAGATCCTACATATAAAGTGGTTTCTTAATAATTGTGAATTGTAAATTATTAATTGTGAATTAATTCAGGCCGATTTTATATCGCATTTCTAAACCCGACAGGTTTTTAAAACCTGTCGGGTTTATTGTATGCGACAACTTTGTCAAAGTTCAAAACTTTGACAAAGTTTTCCGTAGTTTATGAAGCCCTTTTTTCTAATCATCTAATTTAAATAATTTGATTTTTATAACTTTGTAAAATGAAGCTAACAGAAACATTAGAAGATTTTTATACAGTTAAAATCAAAGGAATGCCCGAGAATCTGAAAAAAGAAATCGGACATTTTAATGTTTTTAAACTGGATGAATACGTTGGAAGTACTTGCAGTCCATTGCCTTATACTAGAAAAGACTTTTATAAGATAAGTTTAATTGTCGGAAAAAATAAAGTCCATTATGCCGATAAAGTTGTAACGATTGAAGATCAGGCTTTGTTCTTTGCAAATCCGCAGATTCCCTATAGCTGGGAACATATTGATGAAAGTCAAACGGGATTTTTCTGCATTTTTACAGACGCATTTTTCAGTCAGTTTGGGAATTTAAAAGAATATCCTTTGTTTCAACCAGGAGGAAATCCTGTAGTTCCTGTTTCTGCAGCATTAGCAGAATCTCTCAACACAGTTTATTTAAAAATGTTGGAAGAAATCAATTCTGATTATGCTTTTAAATATGATGTACTTCGAAATCTGGTTTTCGAAATTATTCATATTGCGCTTAAAACACAAACTGTAACTGCTTCATTATACAGTAAATCAAACGCTACAATTCGAGTTTCTTCTTTGTTTTTAGAATTGTTGGAGCGACAATTTCCTGTTGAATCCATTTCGCAACAGATTAATTTCCGTTCACCTTCAGAATATTCAAATCAATTGAATGTGCATGTCAACCATCTCAATAAAGCTTTAAAAGAAACCACAGGAAAAACCACTTCTCAGATTATTTCAGAAAGGATTGTTCAGGAAGCCATGATTCTTTTAAAACAAACCAATTGGAATATCAATGAAATTGCGTGGTGTTTAGGCTTTGAGGAATTGTCTCATTTTATTAATTTCTTCAAAAAAAATGTTCAGGTTTCGCCCAAAAACTATCGATTAGCAGAAATTGATTGATTTTTGTAACTTCTTGCTTGATTGCTTTAATTTTTAAGAAGCACTTCGCCAATACCTTTGTCCTGTAATTATAAACGTAAAAATTTAAAATCATGGGAAATAACAAAGTTTGGTTTATCACAGGTGCTTCAAAAGGACTTGGATTAGAATTAGCTAAAAAACTTTTAGCAGAAGGTTTTAAAGTTGCAGCAACATCAAGAAATGAGGCTTCTTTAATTGCAGTATTAGGAAATACATCAGAAAGTTTTCTTCCTCTTGAAATGGATTTGGTAGATGAAAAAAGTGTAAAAACAGCTATTGATAAAACCTTAAATCATTTTAAAACAATTGATGTTTTAGTCAATAACGCAGGTTACGGATTGTTGGGAGCTTTAGAAGAACTAACCGATGCAGAAGCCAGAAAAAACTTCGAAGTAAATGTTTTCGGATTATTGAATGTAATCAGACATACTATGCCGATTCTTCGCACGAATCAATCAGGACATATTTTTAATATTTCTTCTGTTGGAGGATATTATGGAGAATTTCCAGGTTGGGGAATTTATTGCTCAACCAAATTTGCGGTTGCAGGTTTAACAGAATCTTTAGCAGCAGAAATAAGACCTTTCGGAGTTCATGCTACAATAGTTTATCCGGGTTATTTCAGAACCGATTTTTTGAAAGACAGTTCGCTTTTATTGCCAGAAAATCCAATCGCGGAATATAAAGAAGTAAGACAATCTCAAAGTGCGCACAAAGAGGATATCAACGAAAATCAGCCGGGAGATCCAGTGAAATTGGCAGAAGCTTTAATTAAAGCTAGCGAAGATCAAAATCCGCCTTTGCATTTATTTTTAGGTGAAGATGCTTTTAATATGGCGAATCAGAAAATTGCAAGCGTTCAAGCGGAATTGGAGCAATGGAAATTGGTTTCTGTATCAACTAGTTTTTAATTAGAGGATTTAATGAAATATGTTTCCTTTAAACCCGACAGGTTTTCAAAACCTGTCGGGTTTATTGTACGTGGCAATTTTGAAGGAGTTTTTAATATTAATGAAAGCCTTTTTTGTCACTGTCTAATTGCCATAAACATTTTATTAAATTGCCTCCAGATTTATCTGGAGGAATAAAATGCATGATGATAAAAAGGCTTTAGCCGAACTGTAGAGTTTGGTTAAAGCCTTTTTCTATGGATTTGGAAAACCTCCAGCTAAAGCAGGAGGCAATTGAATTTTATATAATTAAATAAATTACCAAATTGACACATTTTCTAATTGTTTACTCCAATGGGGACTTTTTTAAATTCAGAAATTAATTGTCCGTCATTAGTAAAACCTTCAATAGCAATTTGTATTTCTCTTTGTTGATTCTTTGGAATTTTAATTTGATAGTCTAAATGATCGTTTAGCTCGATGTTTGGAAACCAGCCCAATGTACTGAAATAATTAAACTCATCCTGGTTTTCAAATGGTGGAGTTTTGTAAGTAAAGTTTCTTGCAAAGCCTTTTGTAACGATTAGTGTTGTAAATTTTACTTTGAAATAATCATTTTTTTGACCGGTTTTCATAAAAATTTTAATTGTTCCGTGTCCTGTGCCTGAAGTATCAGAGCTTCCAGTCTGATCAATATAAATTTCATCTATTTGATCTAATGTAAGATTGAAAAGTTGATTGAAATCGAAGAGTAAAAAATTGTCAATATATACATTTGGAGAACTTGCCGATTCGCCTAGGTAGGAACCTCTTCGTTCTTTTATATATACACTGAAATCGGATTGATTGATGCCTGTATTATAGCCATTTGAAGAAAGAAAATTCAATACGGTTCCGTATTCTTTTCCGTCAAATTTAAATGCTCTCGCCATAGGACTCATGTCATCTTTGTGAGTAAAAACTTCTTTTTTAAAAGTGTTTTTTATTGCAACTTCTTTTAATTCGGTTGTCTCTGTTTTATGAGGTTGAAAATTAAAAATATTGTCAACGCTTTTTGTTGCAGGACAAAATGTTTTTTCAAATGATGGTCCCAAAACAAATCGAGGTTCATTTCGGGCAATTCGTGCTTCTATTTTTGTGCTTAAAGTAGTGTTTTTTTCATTGGACATCTGCAAAGCTAAAACAGTCGAATCTTGAACAAAAAAATGTTCAAATTTAAAATCATTATTCTGATCGATAGTGGTTTGGTCAAATAAATTGTTTTTTAATGCAACAAGTGAAATTTTATTTTTAGAATCCGGTTTAAGTTCTTTCTCTACTTTTCCATTTATGGTAACTCCTTTTTCAAATTCAAAACTAATTTTTGGTGGTCCTGATTTAATATTTTCCCACAAGTATTTTCCTTTATTTTGATTGAGTAATAATAGCTCTATATCTTGTCTTCGGGTTTTATTTTCTGGATCAAAATAAAAATAAGTATTCGTTTCCGGTTTCTCTAAATAGGCATTTAAGTAAAAAGTGCCCAAAATTGTTTTCTTTTGATTGATGCATATGCTTTTTTCAGGAAGAACGCTAATACTTAAACGTGCTTTACTAAAGTCGGTTTTTCCAGATACTATAATGCTGTCGTTAGACGTTGTTTTTGTATCTAATGTTGTAGACAGATTTTTACCTTCTTCAATATAGGTTAGTCTTTCTGTAATTTCATTTAAATCCTCATCTAATACCCTAATTGTATTTACTCCATTTGGTAAATATTTTTTGTCAAAATAAAAGGATTGGTCAGTTTTGTTGTTGTTAAAGCTAACTTCTTGTTGCATCGAATTTCCATTTTGTTGAATAAGGATAGTGAACTTTTTATTTTTATAAGTTTGAAGTCCTTTTTCGTTTGTCTTTAGAACTACAAGTAAATTGTTTCTTGCAGGATTATTAGGAGCGCTTAAAACAATTCCGGTTTCTGTAATTTTACCCAGAGGCTGCTTTATTTTTAATTTGTCATTATTTATTTCAAGGGTATATTTTTCGTTTAAATCAGGTTTTAAATAAAAGACACCATTTCCCATTTGGTTGGTGCGAAAGCGTGTGATTTCATTTGACTTTGAATCTAGAATAACACCATCTGTCTCTATTCCTGTTTTATCACAGTCTGTAATCTTAATTCCAATCAAATTAACAATATCATTTACTATAATTCCTCCTTCGGGAAATAAGTCTATTTCTGCTGTTTTCCAGTTAAATTCTTTATTCTCAAATGCGTACGGAGTGTTTTTGTCAATAATTTCAATAGTCTGATTAAAAGAATCATTTTCCTTGAAATTATTCATCCAATTGGTGTAAAAATGAAAATAGTATTTGCCAGGTTTGAATTTTTCCGTTAAATGAATTCCGCCAGAAAAAATCCCGTTTTGCGCAAAAAGCAATTGTTTCTGAATTATTTGTTCATTATTGTCGTAAACAATTAATTGAACATTTGTAGTATTACTGTTTGGGATATTGTTGTTTTTACTCAGAATGTATCCTTTGAAAGCAATGTCTTCATTGTTTATAAAAAGGTTTTTGTTGAATTGTACATGAATGATTTCCCGGTCTTGTGAAAAATAATCAGTAAGGTATTTTGTAATTTTATCTTGGTTGCTGATCGCTTGTGAAAATGATTGTAGGCAGAATAAAAAGCTAAAAAACCGAATTATTAATTTCATAAGAGTAGGGTTGGTTTAAAAGTAATTACGTAATGAAATTATAAATATAGTTGTAATATTAATCTATAATAGTTAAAACTCTTATAATGTTTTTTAGGATTAGATAGTTGGATAATAAAGCAGTTTGGTAATTTCTAATCACAAAAAATCCGACAAGTTCTTAAAACTGTCGGCTTTATTTTTTGCAAAAGAATTAAGTTTTGTTAGGCTGAGCGAAGTCAAAGTCGCGTGCCTATTATTTAATTCTCAAATTAATAAATTTTCTAATTACTTAAGTGCTGATTTTAAATCGCTTAATTTTCCATCAATTTCACCAATTTGTAAACCAAGGATATTGGCAATTAAGGGATAAATAGAAACATTCGGAAAAGTTTTAACAGTTTTGTCAATTTTAAAAGCAGGACCTTTTGCATAAAAAATGGCATGCATATCTTTCTCGTTATTGTCATAACCGTGAGTTCCACCTTTTATATGCGTACTTTCTTTGCTTACTAAGCTCCATCCTTTTTCAGCTTCGATAACAAAATCATGCACACGTGGATTTGTTCCATAATGCAATCTTTTTGGCACTTCAGAGGATTTGTAAAATTTAATATGCGGCACTTTTTTCAAAGCATTGGCGATAGAATCCTGAAAACCAGGTTTGGCCTGTAAACTCATAATTGGATTGATTACATCTTTATAACCTAACCATTCTGGTTTTAAATAATCTAAAACAGCTACTTTTTTATCATTGCTGATATTAGCCATTCCGTGATCTGAAACAATAATTAAATTGATTTGTTTTCCGATAGGTAACTGATCTAATCTTCGGGATAATTCGCCCATAATCGAGTCCATTTTGATGACAGCTTTTTTGGTTTCTGGTGAAAGAGGTCCAAAATTATGTCCTGAATGATCAGGTTCGTCGAAATATAAAGTAACCAGATGAGGTCTTTGTTTTTCTGGAAGCTGTAACCATTTCATAACGGTATCAATTCTGGCTCCGTACGGAATTTTTCCGTTATAATTTTTGAAATAGCTTGGGTTTCTTTTGTCAATATCAGAACCAGGCCAAAAGAAAGAAGCCGTTTTTACGCCCTGTTGCTCTGCTAAATTCCAGATCGGATTTCCTCCATAAAATCTAGAATCGTTTTTAGCATCGCTTGATAATGAAAAAGATTGATTTAAAGAAGAATCGTAAAAAACGTTATTAATGATTCCGTGATGATCTGGATAAAGTCCTGTTACAATCGTATAATGATTAGGGAAAGTTTTAGTAGGGTAGGAAGGTTTCATCGATTTGGCATGAACGCCTTCTTTTTCAATCTGTTTCAAATTTGGAAGATTGTATTGCTTGCCGTAGTCCCAGCGAAATCCGTCCATAGAAACTAAAACAACATAATTGTCTTTATTATTTTGAGCTTGTAAAAAAGCTGTAAGAAGTAAGAATGTAAAAGATAAAAGGTGAGTAGTGAATTTTCTCATTTTGCAATTTTAAATAGAAATACAAAGGTAGAGATAAGAGATTTTTTAAAGAAAAAGAGAATGTTAAATAAAAAAGTTTGCCACGAATTCACGAATTATTTTTTTCTAATCTTTGTGTTTAAAAATTGTTGTCATTAATTATACGAATGCTTTGTGTGAAAAAGTTTGTCACAGATTATAATTCTTTCAATCTGTGTAATCTGTGGCAAATAAAAATATACATATAGATTAGAAAAAAATAATTCGTGAATTCGTGGCTAACAAAAAAAAGCGCCAGATAAAAAAATCTGACGCTTTTAATTTTTAAGAAGAGAATGAATTACATCATTCCTGGCATTCCGCCTCCCATTGGCATTCCGCCTCCGGCATTTTCTTCTTTAATATCAATTAATGCGCATTCTGTAGTCAAGATCATTCCAGAAACAGATGCAGCGTTTTCAAGAGCTACACGAGTTACTTTTTTAGGATCGATAATTCCAGCAGTAAGCATATCTACATATTCGTCAGTTTTTGCGTTGTAACCAAAATCACCTGAACCTTCAGAAACTTTAGAAACCACAACAGAACCTTCAAGACCAGCATTTTCAACGATAGTTCTTAATGGAGCTTCAACAGCACGAGAAACGATTTGAATTCCAGTTGCCTCATCAGCGTTGTCCGCTTTTAAGTCAGCTAAAGCAATTTTAGCTCTCAATAGCGCCACACCACCACCAGCAACGATTCCTTCTTCAACAGCAGCGCGAGTTGCGTGTAAAGCGTCATCAACTCTGTCTTTTTTTTCTTTCATTTCAACTTCAGAAGCTGCACCAACGTAAAGAACTGCAACACCACCAGCTAATTTAGCTAGACGTTCTTGTAATTTTTCTTTATCGTAATCAGATGTAGTAGTTTCCATCTGACCTTTAATTTGGTTTACACGGTTTTTGATGATATCTGCTTCACCAGCACCACTTACGATAGTTGTATTGTCTTTATCGATAGAAACTCTTTTTGCGTTTCCTAACATTTCGATAGTTGTATTTTCTAGAGTATAACCTCTTTCTTCAGAAATTACAGTTCCACCAGTTAAGATAGCGATATCTTCTAACATTGCTTTTCTTCTGTCTCCGAAACCTGGAGCTTTTACAGCAGCAATTTTAAGAGCACCTCTTAATTTGTTTACTACTAATGTAGAAAGAGCTTCACCGTCAACATCTTCAGCGATAATCAATAATGGTTTTCCTGATTGTGCAACTGGCTCTAAAACTGGAAGTAATTCTTTTAAAGAAGATACTTTTTTGTCGTATAATAAAATGTAAGGAGAATCTAATTCAACTTCCATTTTCTCTGGATTTGTTACGAAGTAAGGAGAAAGATATCCTCTGTCAAACTGCATTCCTTCAACAACATCAACGAAAGTATCAGTTCCTTTAGCTTCTTCAACAGTGATAACACCTTCTTTTCCAACTTTAGCGAAAGCTGTAGCGATTAATTCACCAATAACTTCGTCATTGTTTGCTGAGATAGAAGCAATTTGCTGAATTTTATCAGAATCACTTCCAACAACTTTAGCTTGTTTTGCTAAGTCAGCCACGATAGTTTCAACAGCTTTGTCAATACCACGTTTCAAATCCATTGGATTTGCTCCTGCAGCAACGTTTTTCAAACCTTCTTTTACGATAGCTTGCGCTAATACAGTAGCCGTTGTTGTTCCGTCTCCAGCTAAATCATTGGTTTTAGAAGCAACTTCTTTCACCATTTGCGCACCCATATTTTCTAATGCGTCTTTTAATTCGATTTCTTTTGCAACAGAAACACCATCTTTAGTAACAGTTGGTCCACCAAAAGATTTCCCGATAATTACGTTACGACCTTTTGGTCCAAGAGTTACTTTTACAGCATTTGCTAATGCATCAACACCACGTTTTAAACCGTCACGTGCTTCAATATCAAATTTTATATCTTTTGCCATTTTATATTTTTGTTTAAAGTTTGATTTGTTTCAAGTTAATAAAGTCTTATTCTTAATACCTTGTTCTTGATACAATATGTTTTTTTAGATAATCGCTAAGATGTCATCTTCACGCATAATCAAATAATCAACGCCTTCTGATTTTATTACTTCTGTTCTTGCAAATTGACCATAAAGTACTGTATCACCAACTTTTACAGTCATAGTGTGATCTTTAGATCCGTTTCCTACTGCAACAACAGTTCCTTTTTGTGGTTTTTCTTTGGCAGTATCAGGAATAAAAATACCTGATGCAGTTTTAGTTTCAGCTGCAGCAGGCTCAATAAGTACGCGGTCTGAAAGCGGTTTAATGTTTAAAGCCATGATTTTATATTATTATAAGTTATACGTTTTTTTATGTTCTATAAACTTTCAGAAATTGTGCCATGCTGGTAAAACTGACATTATTTCCTAAAAAAAATGCCAGCTTTGACAGGCTGGCATTAGATTTTTATATCGAGCTAAAATTATTTAGTAGCTGGTGCTGCAGGAGCAGGAGTGTTTCCTTGTGCTGGAGCTGCAGGTGCGTTTGCAGGAGCTTCAGTTTTTTCAATGATTTTAGATTCTGTATCGCTTAAAGATCCAGAGAAACTTAAACTAGAAAGTAAAATTAACACAATTAAAACAGTAGCTAAAGTCCAAGTACTTTTATCTAAAAAGTCAGTTGTTTTTTGTACTCCACCTAACATTTGTGTTCCGCTGATAGTAGAAGACAATCCGCCTCCTTTAGGGTTTTGTACCATAATCACTACGATCAATAGAAAGCAAACTATTGTGATTAAAACTAAGAAAATTGAAAATGTGCTCATTTGTATTAATTGTTA
>NZ_DASWYK010000115.1:0-9136 GCF_036405015.1 Flavobacterium sp.
GTTGGTACAATCTGAATAATACCTCCAATTAAGATTGCGATTGTAGCCAAAATCGTTAACTGAATTGGTTTTCTTTCTAACCAAGAGTGGAATTTTTCTCCTCTTACTCTTCCGCTGCTTATTCTTTGCAAAGCAGGTGCTTGAGCCAATTCATCTTCTACTGGTGCACCAGCTCTAACTGTCATTATAATGTTATATACTAATGTCAGCATCCCAATTAAATACAGAGATCCACCGATAGCTCTCATCCAATACATCGGCATAATAGCCGTTACTGTTTCTAGGAAGTTACCATAAGTTAACGTTCCGTCTGGGTTAAATTGTTTCCACATAGAAGCTTGTTGAAAACCAGCCACATATAATGGAATTGTATATACGATAATACCTAAAGTTCCAATCCAGAAATGGAAGTTTGCCAATTTCTTAGAGAATAATTCTGATTTTGTCATTCTTGGAATTAACCAATAAATAATACCAAATGACATAAAACCATTCCAAGCTAAAGCTCCTACGTGTACGTGTGCTACGATCCAGTCTGTGTAGTGCGCAATTGCATTTACATTTTTAAGAGATAACATTGGCCCTTCAAAAGTTGCCATACCGTAACCTGTAATCGCTACTACAAAGAATTTTAAAACTGGTTCTTCACGAACTTTATCCCACGCTCCTCTTAATGTTAGAAGACCGTTGATCATACCTCCCCAAGATGGAGCAATTAACATTACTGAGAATGCAACTCCTAAATTCTGAGCCCAGTTTGGCAAAGCAGAATATAATAAGTGGTGAGGTCCAGCCCAGATATAAATAAAAATTAATGACCAAAAGTGGATAATAGATAATCTATAAGAGTAAACCGGTCTGTTTGCAATTTTAGGAACAAAATAATACATTAATCCTAAGAACGGAGTTGTCAAGAAGAATGCTACCGCATTATGTCCGTACCACCATTGTACCAACGCATCCTGAACACCTGCGTAAACAGAGTAACTTTTTAAACCAGAAACTGGAATTTCTATGTTGTTAAAAATATGTAATACGGCTACTGTAACAAATGTTGCCAAGTAAAACCAGATTGCTACATACAAGTGACGTTCTCTACGTCTCAACATCGTACCAATCATATTGATTCCCATTACAACCCAAATTAAAGCGATTGCAATATCAATTGGCCACTCTAGTTCTGCATATTCTTTAGAAGAAGTATAACCTAACGGAAGTGTAATTGCTGCCGCAACAATAATTAACTGCCATCCCCAGAAATGAAGATTACTTAAAAAATCGCTAAACATTCTGGCTTTTAGCAATCTTTGTAGCGAGTAGTACATACCGGCAAAAAAGGCATTCCCCACAAAGGCAAAAATAACTGCGTTGGTGTGTAATGGTCTTAATCGGCCGTAACTAAGCCACGAGATCCCATCTGTCATGTTGGGAAAAAGGTACATTACCGCAAGGGTAAGCCCCACTAACATACCCACAACTCCAAAGAGTATTGTGGCGTAAATGAATTTTTTTACAATTTTGTTGTCGTAATAAAACTGTTCCATTTCCATAATTATACTTGTTTTTCTTCGATTGGTGAATTATTATTTTGGGAAATAATTTTGGTCTCATCGTCAAAAAGAATTCTGACTGAAGGTGTATAATCGTCGTCGTACTGGCCAGATTTGACAGCAATAATGAAAGCAATAAAGAAACAAATTGCCACGAAAATACTTACTGAAATTAAAAGATAAATAACACTCATACCGTAAATTTATGTTAACAAAATTACTAGGTGATTGGCGTTTAAAATATGATAATTATCATGCTCAGAGAAGAATAATAAAAATAAAAAAAATATCTTTTGAATTATTTAAAATTAATCTAAATTACTCTTAATGAAATAGTTAGACATAATCGTAACGAAACTTACTATCGTAATTGTACTCAACGGCATAATGATCGCCGCAACCAACGGAAGGAGGTTTCCGGTAACAGCAAATGCCAGTCCAACAACGTTGTAGAGCAATGACAAAGTAAAACTCATCTTGATAATAGAAATTGCCTTATGAGAAAGCTTTAAAAAGTAATTCAACCGTGAAAATTCAGACGCATCCAAAATCGCATCACAAGCTGGAGAAAAGACATTAACATTCTCAGAAATCGAAATCCCGACATTACTTTGCGCTAATGCTCCTGCATCGTTTAAACCATCTCCAACCATCATTACATTTTTACCCTTTTCCTGAAGTTTCTTAATAAATTCGAGCTTCTGTTCGGGCTTTTGGTTGAATATCAGTTCTGTATTTTTAGGCAAAATAGCTTCCAAATTGGCCCTTTCTCCATCATTATCTCCTGAGAGCACTTTGATTTCATACTCTTTGTTTAACTTCGAAAAAAGATTTTCAAGTCCTTCCCTATATTGATTTTGAAAGGTATATTTTCCAAAGTAAACTCCATCTATTTTAATATGTAAAGCGGTTTTTTCAATTTCTGAACCATCTACGACTATATTATCTACAAATTGTCCAGAACCAATTCTAATTTCTTCGCCCTCAACAACAGCTAAAATCCCTTTTCCAGTAATTTCTTGAAAATCTTCGACATGAAGGCGTTTGGCTTCTGGAAGAAAATCATAAAGCATTCTGCTCAAAGGATGGTTTGATCCTCGTAAAACATTCTTAACCAATACAATATCAAAATCAGAAAGAGTATTTCCTTCATACTGTATATTCGATTTTTTATTGGTTGTAATGGTTCCTGTTTTATCAAAAACAATTGTATCTACTTTTGCTAACTGCTCTATAACAATAGCATTTTTTAAGTAAAATTTCTTTTTACCTAAAATTCTTAAAATATTTCCGAAAGTGAAAGGAGCTGTCAACGCCAAAGCACAAGGACAAGCTACAATTAAAACCGCTGTAAAAACATTAAAAGCAATATTAGCATCTATCGAAATCCAATATCCAAAACCAGCAAATGCAATTAGCATTAAGATAGGGGTAAAATAACGGCTTATTGCATCTGTTATGGTTTTGTGTTTTTGATCTACTTTTTTCTGAAAAATTTCGTTGCTCCACAATTGCGTCAAATAACTTTGAGAAACAGAATGCAAAACTTCCATTTCGATCACTTTTCCTATTTGCTTTCCTCCTGCAAAAACTTTATCACCAGATTTTTTAGTGATAGGAACAGCTTCTCCAGTCACAAAACTATAATCGATTTCGGCACTTTCGCTTATTAAAATTCCATCAACAGGAATAAGTTCCTGATTCCGAATTAATAAACGATCGCCTTTTACAACATCATAAATAGCAACATTATCTTCTGAAGTATCTTTATTGATTTTGGTAACTGCAATTGGAAAATAGGATTTAAAATCTCTTTCGAAACTTAAAAAACTATAGGTTTTAATTTGAAACATTTTACCAAGAAGCATAAAGAATACTAAACTTGCCAAACTATCAAAAAATCCTGGTCCGTGATCCATTAGCATATCATACGAACTACGAATAAACATTACGATAATTCCTAAAGCAATTGGAATATCAATATTTAACATTCTGGTTCTAATGCTATGATAAGCAGAAACATAATATCCGCTTGCTGAATATAAGAAACTTGGCAATGCCAAAAGAAAAATCAACAATCTGAAAAAGGGTTTGTAACTATCCAGCCAGAATTCTTTCATTTCAAAATATTCCGGAAATGAAAGCAACATTATATTTCCAAAACAAAAAAAGGCAACACCTAGTTTGTAAGTAAGACTTCTATCTACTTTTGTTTTTCCTGTTTCATAGTTTTCTAAACTAATGTACGGTTCGTAGCCAATAGAACTTAACAGATAGACAATTTCTTTTAAAGAAACAGTATCCGAATTAAAAGTAATTCGAACTTTCTTTTCATGAAAATTAACTTGCGAAATACTGATTCCTGGCTGAAGACGATTTAAATTCTCCAAAATCCAAATGCAAGAACTGCAGTGAATGTGCGGAATACTTAAAGAAACGATTGCAGTATTTCCTTCCTGAAATTCTAAAACTTTAGAAAGTATTGCTTCGTTCTCTAAAAAATCATATTTTCCTTTGATGTCTTGCGGAGTGGCACCGGGCGACTTTTCAAAATCATAATAAGAGGTTAAGTCGTTAACGCTGAAAATTTCGTAAACCGTTTTACAGCCTGTACAACAAAACTTCTTATCATCAAACTCAATTTCTTCATTTTGTTCAATAGATAAACCACAATGAAAACAACTTTGCTCCCTCATAAACTTGTTTTTATTTGTCGCAAATTTCCAATTAAAGCACAATTATTAAGATGATAATTGTCATGTTCTATTGAAATTGAGTTCTAAATTTAGTAAAATTTGAGAAGTCAAATTAATGTAAATTCTTATTTATAATAATTTTACCATCTAATAATGCCGAAAAGTCTTAAATATGCTTAATTTTGCACCAAACAACTATTGTCATGAATAAATGTGATCAATGCATTGTACGCCAGCTAAGCTCATTAAAAGCCCTTAACAAAGAAGAAGTTATAAAATTAGCCAATAGCAAAACCACTTACAAAATCAAAAAAGGTGAAGCGCTTTTTGAAGAAGGCGAAGTTACTAATGGAGTTTTTTGTGTAAAAGATGGTGTTGGTAAACTTTCAAAATTGAGTGCAAACGGAAAAGACCAAATTGTAAAATTGGTTAAATCTGGAGAACTTCTCGGTCAACGTTCTATGATTAGCAATGAGCCAGCAAATTTAACAGCAAAGGCTATTGCAGATATGGAAGTTTGTTTTATTCCTAAAGCTGAAATCATCAATTTCTTTAATAGCAATAATCAGTTTTCACTAAACATGATGCAGTCTGTGTGTGAAGATTTAAAAGAGTCTGAAAACGAAAAGATTGCTTTGGTTCAAAAAACGGTTAAGCAAAGATTAGCAGAAACTCTACTTCAATTGCACGAAGCTTTTGGAGAAGACACTGACAAAACACTAAAAGTTCAACTAACAAGAGAAGAACTTGCCGGAATTATTGGTACCGCGACAGAAAGCTGTATTCGTTTACTATCAGATTTTAACAAATTAGGCTTAATTGAATTGGTTGGTAAAAAGATACTTCTTAAGGATGTTCGCGCTTTAAAAAAAATGGCTGATAATTAAAGTTTTTTAGCTTCGTTCCAGAAAACATCCATTTCTGTAAGCGTCATATCCATTAATGGTTTTCCTAATTCGTTTGCCTTACTTTCTAAATACTGAAAGCGTTTAATGAATTTTTTATTGGTTCTTTCCAAAGCATCTTCAGGATTTACATTTAAAAATCGAGCATAGTTAATCATAGAAAACAAAACATCTCCGAATTCGTCTTCGATTTTGTCCTGATTTCCAGATTTTACTTCGTCTTGTAATTCTTGTAATTCCTCTTGCACTTTATCCCAAACCTGATGAGGTTCTTCCCAGTCAAAACCTACACCTTTTACTTTATCCTGAATTCTACTTGCTTTAACCAATGCAGGAAGACTTCTCGGAACACCTTCTAAAACGGACTTTTTACCTTCTTTCAGTTTTAGTTTTTCCCAGTTTTGTTTGACTTCCTCTTCATTCTCCACTTTTACATCTCCATAAATATGTGGATGACGATGAATTAGTTTTTCGCAGATTTCATTACAAACATCGGCAATATCAAAATCGTTAGTCTCGCTTCCTATTTTAGCATAAAAAACAATATGCAAAAGCAAGTCTCCTAGTTCTTTTTTAACTTCATTTAAATCGTTATCCAGAATAGCGTCACCCAATTCGTATGTTTCTTCGATTGTTAAATGTCTCAAGGTCTGTAGGGTTTGTTTTTTATCCCACGGACATTGTTCACGAAGTTCATCCATGATATTTAATAATCTTTCAAATGCTTTTAACTGGTTTTCTCTATTCATTTTGAAGTTCTTTAGATTTAAAACTCGATTCTGTAAAATTAAAAAATCCTGTCAAGAAAACATCTTAACAGGATATTATATATTTAAAAAGAAACGTTTTTATTCTTCTTCTTTTTTAGCTTTTGCTTTTTTAGCAGCTGGAGCTTTTTTAGGTTTTTCAGCAACAACTGGAGCTTCTTCTTTTGGTTCTTCAACAGCAGGAGCTAAATCAGTAACCAAACCTTTTGCTTGAAGTGTGTTGTACCAGTTTAATACTTTTTTAATATCAGATGGATAAACTCTTTCTTCATCGTAATCTGGAAGAATTTGTTTGAAATAAGCTGCTAAAGTAGCATTGTCTTCTTTGTGAGAAATAGCCTGACCTTTGTTTTCTTTAACGGCAATTTGCTGCATTACTTCAGTTAATGGTTTTTCACCTTCATAAGTGTAAATCGAAATTTCAGACAATAAACTTACATTGCTTTTTAGATTTACAGTAATCTTCTTCCCATCAATTAATGATTCTGCCACAAAACCTGTACGAGTTTGTACTTTTAATTCGTATAAACCTGGTTTTCCTGAAATGGCTAAAATTTTCGTTAAATTCATTTTTATTAAAATTAGTATTAAGAATTTGCTTTATTTTTTGTTTCTAAATCATTAGAAATTTTATCTTCCCTTTTTTGCTGCAAAAAACTTCATTCTATATTCCTGAAATGTTTTTCCTTCAGTAATATTTTTTAGTTTCTTTTGGATTAATCGTTTTTTAAGAGACGAAATTTTATCTGTAAATAAAATTCCTTCAATATGATCGTACTCGTGCTGAATAACTCTCGCTATTAACCCGTCAAATACTTCTGTTTTCATTACAAAATCCTCTTCACAATACTCGATTGTAACGGTTGGTTTTCTGTAAACATCTTCACGCACATCTGGAATACTCAAACATCCTTCATTAAAACCCCACTCTTCTCCTTCTTCTTTTACAATCTTAGCATTAATGAAAGTCTTTTTAAAACCTTTCAAATCTTTTTGTTCATCTGAAGGCAGATCTTCATCATCACTAAAAGGTGTTGTGTCAATAACAAACAAACGAATTGGCAGTCCAACCTGCGGTGCAGCAAGTCCAACTCCGTACGCATTATACATAGTCTCGTACATATTTGCGATCATTTCTTTTAGGTTTGGATATTCTGGCGTAATGTCCTGCCCTACTTTTCTTAAAACAGGATCACCGTATCCTACAATTGGTAAAATCATTTGTTTTTATTTTTGTTTTTAGGTGCTGCAAAAACAGAATTAAAGTTCTGATATTTCAGCTGGCAAAAATAGTAAAAAATAGTCAATGAATAATTCGAATACTATTTTATTTCCCCCATGCTAAAAATCTCAGCTATAATTATGCCAAAATCACTGCTACAATTCTTACCTTTGATTGTAAACTTTACTTTATGATTGATAAAATTTCAAAATTTACCAACAGCACCTCTTTTTTCAACGCCTCAAAAGTAACTATCGCTGCTGTGGTTCCTGTTTTGGTTTTAAATTTTTTAGGTCATTTTGAAATTGGATTCACTATTGCATTAGGTGCGTTTTATACTTATCCGAGTGATATTCCGAGTTCTCTTAGTCATAAGATTAAAGGATTAATTGCAGCTTCTTTTATCGTTTCGGGAGTTAATCTTTTGGTAAATCTTGTTTATCCTTATCCTTTTCTGTTTTATATATTTTTAGGATTTCTGTTGTTTTTATGTTCTATGATTTCGGTTTACGGACAAAGAGCAACTCTAATTTCTTTCTCAGCTTTATTATCTATTTCGCTTTCTTTTGGACATTTACATGAAGGATGGGAAGCTTTTCAATATTCCGGTTTTATATTTATTGGAGGAATTCTCTATTTAATTGTATCTCTCGTATTTCATTTTGTACAACCTTATAAATATGTAGAATTACAAATTACTGAAGGCATTAAACTTACCGCCAAATATTTAAAACTAAGAGGAGACTTATGGAGCCCCGAAGCTAACAGAAAAGCCATTATTGAGAAACAACTTGCCATTCAGGTTGATTTAAATCTGATACATGAAGATTTAAGAAAATCATTAATTGGAAATCAGAATGCCTCTGGAACTACCAGCCAGAACCGAAAAATGCTTTTGGTTTTTATCACTTTAGTTGAAATTCAGGAATTAGCTCTTTATACTTCTTTTGATCATAGTAAACTTCACGAAAAATTTGCCAAACATCCAAATGTTTTAAGAACTTATCAAAATGTGGCTTATAAACTGGCTTCCACATTAAAAAAACTTTCAAAAAACGTACGTCACATTAGCGTTTATGTGGACAAGCAGGATTTGAAAAACGAATTGGATGCTCTGGAATTTGCCATTTTTGATTACGAAAAAACATTAGGAAAAGAAGAAGCTGCCGAAGGCGTTCTGATGTTGACTAATATGTTGAAATATGCTAAAAATCAGGTTGGAAAAATCAAAACCATCCAGCGTGCACTTTCTTTAGCAATGCAATCCTATAAATTAAAGGACAAAGATAAAGAACTTGAAAAATTCTTAACTCCTCAATATTATCCGTTACGAACACTACTTGAAAATCTAAGTTATTCTTCATCCATTTTCAGGCATTCGATACGATTAACTATTACGATTTTGATTGGTTTTTTCCTCGGTCAAATTCTGCCTTTTCAAAACGTATATTGGATTCTGTTAACCATCGTTGTCATCATGCGACCGGGTTATGGCTTAACAAAAGAGCGCTCTTATAACAGAATGTTCGGAACCGTTCTAGGAGGTATTTTGGCTTTCGGAATCGTATCTATTATTCAAAACCACGTAGCTCTCAGTATTTTTTCCATAATCTGTATGCTTGTAGGAATTTCGTTTACACAAATCAACTATAAAATCAGTGCGACTTTTGTTACGATGTATGTGGTTTTTATTTACGGAATTCTAACTCCTGATATCAACGAAGTGATTCAGTACAGAATTTTAGATTCACTTGCTGGAGCAGTTTTAGCATTTATCGCCAATCAGTTCTTATGGCCGGCCTGGGAATTTATCAATACACCAATTCATATTGAAAATTCTATTCGTGCCAACAGAACATATTTAAAAGAAATTGCTGATTTTTATAATCAAAAAGGAGAAGTTCCTACTTCTTACAGATTAGCTAGAAAAAATGCTTTTGTAGAAATTGGTAACTTGATGACTTCTTTTCAGCGTATGATGCAGGAACCTAAATCG
>NZ_DASWYK010000116.1:0-13882 GCF_036405015.1 Flavobacterium sp.
TGACGTTAAGAACTTCGAAAAATTAATGCCAGATAACATTGCTAAATTTGAAGTGACTGGCGAAGACGCTTTTATTTTTGGATTGAAAGGAATGCCTGAAATCAAATTGAAAATGAAAGAAAAAACAGCTCCAAACAAAATAGTTTTGGGTGCTGCAAGTGATAAACTTCCGTTTACACTAACTTCAAACATTGACACTATTTCTGATTCAGAAAGCGCTGTTCAATTGTTCTTTGAAGGCGAATTCAACGCTATGATGGCGATGATGGTTAAAGGCCCAATCAGTAAGTTTATTGAAACTTTAGCAAACAATATGCACAAGTTATAATTGTGAATTGTAAGTTGTGAATTATAAATTAAAAAGTCCAATCGTTAGATTGGACTTTTTTTGTTTTTATGCTCTCGCAAAGTTGCGGAGGCGCAAAGTTTTTACCGCATTTTTGTCATTTCGAGGAACGAGAAATCACACGCGGAATTCCGCATAGATTGAAAACATTCTTTATCTAGCTACTAGTGTGATTTCTCGTTCCTCGAAATGACAAACTAACTGAAGGATTTTATTTGTAACTAAAAAACTTAGTACCTCTGTTTCTTTGAGCCTTTGACCCTTTCTTCAATAAAGCATCTTAACCTCTTTAATCTCAAATTCTGCCACAGCATCATCTTCCAATAAAACCTGCAGTTTTCCGATTGGAGAAACACCCTGAATAATTCCCATGAAGTCTTGGTCATTCTTGTCTCTAAATGCTATTGGAACTCCTTTTTTAAATAAGGAATTGTAATAATTATTCCACAAATCCTGAGAAGAAGTCTGCCACAATTGAATGTTTTCTTTGATTTTTTCAACTACTATAACGGCGATCTTTTCTTTATCGAAAGATTTACCTGAAATTACTGCCAGTGAGGAAGCATTTGGCAATTCGTAAAAATCAGTTTGATTTACATTCATTCCGATTCCGGCAACTGACACGATTCTGCCATCGCTTTTTATAGTATTTTCGATTAATATGCCAACCAATTTCTTATTGTATGACAGAATGTCGTTTGGCCACTTAATACAGATTTCAGGAATATTTAACGATTTTAAAACCTCTGCAACTGATAGAGAAACGACAAGGCTCAAATTAAAAACTTCTTCAAGACCAAAGAGAAAATCTTTCACCAACACACTCATAATTAGATTTTTACCAACTTCAGAGTTCCACTTTCCTCCCATTTGCCCTTTGCCTTTTGTCTGATTTTCTGCTGTTACTGTAGTAAAATTCTCCAGTTCATCCTGACTTGACAAGGCTTTCAGGAAATCATTTGTTGAATCTATGGCATCGAGTTTGATTAGTTTCATTAAAATAATTGAATAACTTAATTTAATATTTTGTTAAGGATCAAAAATAATCACAAAATTTGGTAACTTTACAAATTCACATATAAAATAATTCATGGCGAAAAAGACGATTAATAATGATGTTCTACTGGCGAACATAATCAAAGGGATTGAGGAAGTAAAAGGAAATGATATCGATATTCTTGACTTAAGAGAAATAGATACAGCTGTATGCGACTATTTTGTTATTTGCAACGGTAGCTCAAACACCCAAGTTAACGCCATCGTAAACTCAATTCAAAAAACAGTATCAAAAGATTTAAAAGATAAACCCTGGCACGTAGAAGGAACCGATAACGCAGAATGGGTTTTAATGGATTATGTGCACATTGTGGTACATGTTTTCCAGAAGCACATTCGCGAATATTACAACATCGAAAGCCTTTGGGGCGATGCCAAAATAACTACAATCGAGAACAAATACTAAAGAAACTTTCATTAAATGGCTAAAGATAATAATCCAAATCCGAATAAATTTAAAATAAGTCCTTGGTTAATATATACCGCAATACTTTTAGTTTTTTTATTCATAAGTTTTGCCACAGGAGGATCAAGCTTAAGCGAACCTGCTCAATTAACTTCTTCTAAATTCAACACCTTACTAGAAAAAGGACAGATTGAAAAAGTAATTGTTTACAATAAAGCAGAAGCTGAGGTATATTTAAATGCTGCCGCTCTTAAAGATCCCGCAAATAAAAATGTAGCTCAAGATATTTTCAAACAACCAAACAAAGGTCCACATTACACTTTGGAAATTGGTAACGATCAAATCTTTCAGACTAAATTAGAAAAAGCGGTTACAGAAGGCAAATTAAAAGATTATAATTTCCAACAGAAAAATAACTGGAGCGATATTTTAATCAGCTTACTTCCTATCATCATCATTGTAGGTGTATGGATTTTCATTATGCGTAAAATGTCTGGCGGAGGTGCTGGCGGAGGTGGACAGATTTTCAATATCGGAAAATCTAAAGCTAAACTTTTTGACGAAAAAACAGATATCAAAACTACGTTTAAAGATGTTGCTGGTTTAAAAGGCGCTAAAGAAGAAATTCAAGAAATTGTTGAATTCCTTAAAAACCCTGAAAAATACACAAACTTAGGAGGTAAAATCCCTAAAGGAGCTTTACTTGTAGGACCTCCGGGAACTGGTAAAACTTTATTAGCAAAAGCTGTTGCTGGTGAAGCACAAGTACCATTCTTCTCTTTATCAGGTTCTGATTTCGTAGAAATGTTTGTAGGAGTTGGTGCCTCTCGTGTACGTGACTTATTCAAACAAGCTAAAGAAAAATCTCCTGCTATCATTTTCATCGACGAGATTGATGCTGTTGGTAGAGCAAGAGGAAAAAGCAACATGTCTGGCGGAAATGACGAGAGAGAAAACACTTTAAACCAATTACTAACTGAAATGGATGGTTTTGGCACAAACTCTAACGTAATTGTTTTGGCTGCAACCAACAGAGCTGACGTTTTAGACAAAGCTTTAATGCGTGCCGGACGTTTTGACAGACAAATTTTTGTTGATTTACCAGATATTCGCGAAAGAGCTGAAATCTTCAAAGTACACTTGGCTCCTATCAAAAAAGTTGAAGGTCTTGATTTAGATTTCTTAGCAAAACAAACTCCAGGATTCTCTGGTGCTGATATTGCGAACGTTTGTAACGAAGCTGCATTAATTGCTGCTCGTAACAACAAACCAGCAGTTGACAGACAAGATTTTCTTGATGCTGTCGACAGAATTATCGGTGGTTTAGAAAAGAAAAACAAAATCATTACTCCAGAAGAAAAAAGAGCAATCGCAATTCACGAAGCTGGTCACGCAACTGTAAGCTGGATGTTAGAGCACGCTGCTCCACTTATAAAAGTAACTATCGTACCACGTGGACAAAGTTTAGGAGCTGCATGGTATCTACCAGAAGAAAGACAAATCGTGAGAACAGATCAAATGTTAGACGAAATGTGTGCTACTATGGGAGGTAGAGCTGCTGAAAAAGTAACATTTGACAGAATTTCTACAGGTGCTTTGAGCGATTTAGAAAAAGTAACACGTCAGGCTCGTGCAATGGTAACCATCTACGGATTGAATGATAAAATTGGAAACGTTACTTATTACGATTCAACTGGACAAAGCGAATACAATTTCTCTAAACCATATTCTGATGAAACAGCAAAAATCATTGATGCAGAAATTTCAGAATTAATTGAAGGACAATACCAAAGAGCAATCCAGATATTAGAAGAAAACAAAGACAAGTTGAACCAACTTGCTGATATTCTGATCGAAAAAGAAGTAATCTTTAAAGATGACTTAGAAAACATTTTCGGAAAACGTACTTTTGACAAAAACTTGGAAGAAGTAGTTTCATAAATAATTACGAAAAACGTAATAAATTTTCAAAATCTTAATTCAAAACACCCTTTTGAATTAAGATTTTTTTATCTTTGAACGTTTTCAATTAACATGTAAAGTATTTCATATAAAAAATGAATTTTTTCAAAAAAATATTTGGCTCGAGTGAAGCCCCTTCTGACGAAGAGAACGAAAGCGAATATGCAGGCACGTCTGCTCAGAACAGTCATTTATCTTTGGATGAACAATTTATTTTCAATTTTAAAAAAAATGGAGGTAAATTTTTGTATTGCGAAAACAAAAGTGAAGTTACTGAACAGTTTGAAAACATATTAGAAGAAAATGATTGGTTCGAAAAAGAAGCTTTATGCTACGAACCATCTCTTTTTGGCTTATTAGAAGAAAACAAATTATTCTATATTGCTCCTTCAAATCCAAGATTCTTATTAGCAAGCTGTGAGAACCTTATTGCCGATGAAGGTTCTATTTTATTTTCATCGAAACAAATTCGACAAAATAAACCAAACGAATTACCAGCCAATATTGTTATTATAGCAACCACAAGCCAAATTCTTCCAATGAAAAGTGACGGACTTAGCGCTATAAAACGCAAATACGAAAGAGACTATCCTACCAATATCACCACAATAAAATATTTCGAAAAAGCAAAAGAAGAAGATTTCACCCAATACGGAAGTGTTGCTAAAAACCTTTATTTATTGCTTTTAGAAGATCTTTAAGATGAATGAAACGCTGAAGAGAACCATTTCTGGTGCTGTTTATATCGCTCTGTTATTAACCTCAATATTGTTTTCGACCGAAAGCTTTATTATCCTTTTTGGTGTTTTCTTAATCATCACGATTTACGAATTTTCTAATATTGTAAATCTAAACAAAGTCTTTTCTATACTTTTTGGAACAGTTTTGTATACTGTAATAATCCTGATTAGCCATTACAACAAACAAACGAGCAAATTCCTAAACGAATCCTTTAATTCGAATATAAGCTTAGAAACAAACATCAAACAGATGGATTTGATTCTACTTGCAATTACACTTGTTGTTTCTATAAAATGTATCATATTCTTATTTTATGATTCTGTTCAAAAAATAAGTACTTCTTCAAAATATTTATATTTATTGGGGTATATCACCCTCCCTTTTCTTTTTATAGTAAAAATCTCTTTTGGAACACATGATTATAATCCGAAGATTATTCTAGGATTATTTGTTTTAATATGGACCAATGATACTTTTGCTTATTTAGTTGGAAAATCGATGGGAAAACACAAATTGTTTGAACGAGTTTCTCCTAAAAAAACCATAGAAGGTTTTATTGGTGGTGCCGTTTTTGCAGCATTTGCAGGTTTTTTAATCTCCAAATTATACATTAAACCAAATCCTGAGTTCAGCAGTATGTCTATCATAATCTGGACGAGTATCGCCTTAATTGTTAGTATTTTTGGCACTATCGGAGATTTGATTGAATCCAAATTTAAAAGAATTGCTGGTGTAAAAGACAGCGGTTCTATCATGCCGGGACACGGAGGTATTCTAGATCGATTAGATAGTGTTATATTTGTAGCACCCATTATATTTTTATTTTATCAAATTTTATATTATGTTTCATAAAGAAGGAGGCCCGTCCATTTTATTAGGTGTAGTTTTCACTGTTGTTGTGGTTTTATTAGCTGAGAAATTCATTGACATCAATTGGCTAAGAACTGCTGTTCAAATTGCAGCATTAGTAATTCTAATCATTATTTTACAATTCTTTAGAAATCCTAAAAGAATTGCCGTTAGAAACAGCGATCATATCTTGGCTCCTGTTGACGGAAAAGTTGTGGTTATTGAAGAAGTTTATGAAGGAGAATATTTTAAAGATAAACGTTTACAGGTGTCTATTTTTATGTCGCCAATCAATGTGCACGTAACACGTTACGCAATGGACGGTATCATTAAATTCAGCAAATATCATCCTGGTAAATTTCTTGTAGCTTGGCATCCAAAAGCGAGCGAAGAAAACGAACGAACTACAGTAGTTATCGAAAACGAAACTTTCGGAGCTATTTTATACAGACAAATCGCAGGAGCTTTGGCACGCAGAATTGTAAATTATGCCAAAGAAGGAATGCAGGTTGTTCAAGGAACTGACGCTGGTTTCATTAAATTTGGATCAAGAGTAGATTTATTTTTACCTTTAGGTACACCAATCAACGTTGAATTGAATCAAAAAGCGATTGGCGGAAAAACAATTATTGCTACAAAAGCATAAATGGCAGAAAAAGATTTAGATATTCGCTTTGCAGAAGCTGTAGAGATTGCAATGACAATGACTCAGGCTTCACTACCGCAAGATGTGCAGTTAAGACTTTATGCGTTTTATAAACAGGCTACTTTCGGGATAGCTGTCTATAATCAATCTGAGAATTTTGATTTAAGAGATGCTTTTAAAACAAATGCTTGGATGCAAATCAGTCACATGTCTGTAGACGAAGCGAAAGAAAACTATATCGAGATCATTAATTCATTAACATCAAAATAAATATATTATGAAGAAAAACGTTGTTCTTTTTACTGCTTTAGCTTCATTTTTACTATTATTTTCCTGTAAAGAAGATAAGCTGACTGAAGTAGTTGAGGTTCCTCTTCCAACAAAAGAAGAGAAAATCACTATAGGTTCGCCTAATGATGTTAAAGCTGATCCCGGATCTTTTGAAATGACCAAACTGTCTTTTGCCTATGATGGTCTTTCTCCCGCAATAAGGTCATTGACTATGGAAACGCATTATTCTAAACATTATCTGTCTTACACCAACAATTTCAATAAAGAAATCGTATCGACAGAATTTGAAAATATGCCAATTGAGGATATTTTAAAAAAGATGGATTTGAATAACGCCAAACTTCGTCAAAATGCTGGTGGATATTACAATCATACGCTTTATTTCAATATTTTAAGTCCAAAAGAACAAACTCCAAAAGATACTCTTTCAGGCTCTATTAATAAAGAATTTGGTTCTTTTAACAACTTAACAAATCAGTTCAAAGCACAATCTGAAAAACAATTTGGCTCAGGATGGGTTTGGTTAGTAGTTGACCGATATGGTAAACTTCAAATTACAACAACTCAGGATCAAGATAATCCGTTGATGAAAAATGCTTTAGTTCCAGGAACACCAATTTTAGGAATTGATCTTTGGGAACATGCTTATTACTTGGATTATCAAAACAGAAAAGGAAGTTATATTGACGCTTTTTACGAACACATCAATTGGGAAAAAGTAAACGAATATTATATTGAAGCTCTCAAAAAGGTCAAAAAAGTATAGAAAAGAAGCTGGTACGGATTAAGTATCAGCTTTTTTTTATACCTTTTATGTTATTATATCCAAAGAACATGAAAGATATTGCCAATCGTTTTGCAGAAAACCCATTAATTTCTCCATCAGATTTACCTCCAAGCAGAGAAGGATTAGAAATTACTTGTCTTCTAAATCCTGGTGTGTTTCAGTTTCAAAATAAAACTTGGCTAACAGTAAGAGTTGCCGAAAGACCAAAACAAGCTGAAGATATTATCTCTTTTCCAATACTGACAGAAAATGGTTTAATCGAAATTATAGAAATTTTAAAAGATCATCCTGAACTTGTTGCTACAGATGCACGTGTAATTAACTACCAAGGAATTGATTATTTAACCACACTTTCGCACATTCGTTTACTTTGCAGTGATAATGGAAAACACTTTTATGAACCAGAAGATTATCCCTATTTGGTTGGTGAAGGAATTTTAGAAACTTTTGGAATTGAAGATTGCCGCGTTTCCCTCATTGAAGGAAAATATTACTTGACTTTTACGTCGGTTTCTGGCAATGGCGTTGGGGTAGGTTTACGCACCACAACCGATTGGATAAACTTTGAAAAACACGGAATGATTTTTCCACCACATAATAAAGACTGCGCCATTTTTGAAGAAAAAATAAACGGTTTATTTTACGCATTACATCGTCCGAGCAGTGTAGATATTGGTGGGAATTACATTTGGATTGCTTCGTCGCCAGATGGAATTCATTGGGGAAACCACAAATGCATTATTAAAACCAGAAAAGGAAATTGGGATAGTAAAAGAGTCGGTGCTGGCGCTGCTCCAATAAAAACAGATAAAGGCTGGCTCGAGATTTATCACGGAGCAAATGAGTTCCATCAATATTGCTTAGGCGCTTTTTTAATGGATCTTGAAAATCCTTCTAAAATAATTTCAAGAACCGAAACTCCTATTATGTTTCCTAAAACCGATTATGAATTGAGCGGTTTTTTCGGAAATGTCGTTTTTACAAATGGGCATATCGTAGAACCCGATGGCGATACACTTACTGTTTATTACGGCGCTTCAGACGAATTTGTTTGTGGAGCTCAATTTTCAATTAATGAGATTCTTTCGTTATTAAAAAACATTTAAACACATAGAAACATAGATTTTTACAGTAAAAAAGAACACAAAAGAAACTAATTTCCACACATAGACCTACTATGTGCATTCAAACTTAGTGAAGCCCTTTTCTAAACTTTGAAAGCTATGTTTCTATGTGTTTAAAATGAATCTTTATTTCAATTCTAAAATCAAAGATTCTGAAGGCTGAATCGCAACTTTAACCACTCCCTCTCCATTTTCTACTTTTAGAATACACTTTTTAGCTTTATACAATTGCTCATTTAATTCGTATTCTCCGTCTTTCAGGTTCCATTTAGAAATAATTGAAGAAGGAATTTTTAAATCAAACTCACTTGCTTTTTCAGAAGAAAAATTAGCTATTACAATCAGTTTTTGTTTTTCTGACCAGCGAACATACGAATACAATAAAGCATCATAATTTGAATTGTTTTGGCGGTTAGCAGATTGAATTTCTTCAAAACTTCCCATCAATGCACTGCTGTTAATAGTAAAATTTAATAATCGTTTGTAAAAATCACGGAGTTCTTTTTCAGAAGCCGAAAGTTGCCCTCCATCAAACTTTCCATCATTCATCCAACGCTGATGATTTGGAACTCCAATATAATCAAAAATTGAAGTTCTTGTAGGTTTTCCAAAACCAGCATCTTCAAGTCCCGCCTCACCTACTTCTTGTCCGAAATAAATCATGGTTGGTGAAGTACTAAGAGTTGCCGAAACCACCATTAATGGTTTTCCTCTTTCTGGAGTTCCAGCAAATTCTGAACTTGCCAAACGTTGTTCATCATGATTATCCAGAAAATGAAGCATATGATGTTCAATATCTGCCATTCTATTTTGAATACTTGTCAATTCATCTGGTGATGATTTTCCACGAATAATATCTTTTAATTTATCATACGTTTCGACTTTATCATACAAATAATCCATTTTTCCTAAACGAATGTAATTACGATATTCATTCGGATTATAAACTTCTGCCAATAAAAAAGCATTTGGATTTTTCATTTTAATGGAAGAATTCATATAACTCCAAAATTCATATGGAACCATTTCAGCCATATCATAACGAAATCCGTCAACTCCTTTTGCTGTCCAATATAAAGCAATGTCTCTAAACTTTTTCCACGAATCGGGAACCACTTTATCCTGCCAAAAAGCAAAATGCTCTTGATATGACTTCTGATCAAATCCAGCCGGAAGCTCTGGAAAATCTTTGGTTCCATCTGGACGCACTCCATAATTAACTTTTACCGTTTCGTACCAATCGTTTTGATCTGGTTTTACTTTTCTAGAACCATTTCCTGTCCATTTCGCTGGATTTTCGTCAAATCGTCCATCAATAAGCGGATTTTTTTCTCCATTTAACGGAATGTCTCCATCTGGAATTTCAAAATGTTCTCTAGGAATATAATAGAAATTATTATCACGTTTGTATTCAACCGTTACATCATCATCTGCTCCAAAATCTCTTACACCCTCAGGATTTGATTTCCCCTCGTATTTGCGAGCAATGTGATTCGGAACAATATCAATAAGTAATTTTAAACCTGCATTATGAGTACGTTTAATTAATGCTTCAAATTCTTCTAATCGTTTAGCGGGATCAACAGCCAAATCAGGATTTACATTATAATAATCTTTAACTGCGTAAGGAGATCCAGCTCGCCCTTTTACCACTTCAGGATCGTCATTTGAGATTCCGTAAGCTGTATAATCTCGCACCAAAGCATGATGAGGAACGCCTGTATACCAAATATAAGTTACTCCTAAATCTTTAATTTCACGAAGGGCTTTATCTGTAAAATCATTAAACTTTCCAACTCCATTCTCTTCAATTGTTCCCCAAGGTTTATTGGTTTTATTTTTATTTCCGAATAGGCGTGTAAAAACTTGATAGACTACAACTTTTTTTTCTGTTGCGGTTTCTTCTTTTGCTGTACTCATTTTCAATTCCTGTGTTTTACATGCTGAAAACAGTACAGTTAACGTAATTCCAGCTGTAATTAATCTTTTACTTATCATATTTTGGGTTACTCTAATATAGTCTTTAAAATTTTAAATACCTGATACAGGTTTTAAAAACAATTTTCTAAATGTACCTCATTTTTTAAAAATTCAGTGCATGATCTTTTGCTCCAAGAAGCTTTTAGAACCAAAACCACGCAACTACAACGTGAGAGTTCATTGTTTTGTTGAAAAAATAAATCAGACTCATTTTTTCAAACGGAGTGTTAATGACTATTTATAAATTAATCCTAATATCGGTGACAGGTTGTAAGCTTTTTTATAAATTTGACAAAAATTTAATCAGTTGAAGAAATCACTCTTTTTCATATTTATTTGTCTGTCTTTTTTAAGCGTTCAATTCACTTTCGCGCAAGCAAAAAAAAAACCTGCACAAGCTCCTAAAACCATCGTCATCGAGAATGCTGATTATTCTGATGTTGATCAGGTTAACGTTCCTGATGCGCTTTTACTTACAGGAAACGTAAAAGTAAATCATGATGGTGTTGTATTAACCTGCAATAAAGCTTATTATTTTCAAAAAGAGAACTATTTAAAAGCTTTTGGAAATGTACAATTAGTACAGGGAGACACTTTGTTTTTGAATAGTAAATATGCAGAATATAGTGGTAATGCAAGAAAAGCTTTTGCGACAGGAAATGCCGTTTTAACTTCTCCAGATGCTACTCTACAAACAGATACCATTAATTTTGACCGAAACGTACAAGAAGTTTTTTATAATACAAAAGGAACAATTGTAAACAAAGACAATACTTTGGTCAGCAAATCGGGAAGATATTATGTTGAACAAAAGAAATTTCAGTTTCTAACAGAAGTTACTATTACAAATCCTAAATATGTAATCAAATCGAATCATTTGGATTATTACAGTAATTCTGGCCACACGTATCTTTTGGGACCATCAACCATTACAAGCAAGGAAAATTACATCTATACCGAAAAAGGATTTTATGATACGAAGAAAAACCTGGCACATTTCCTCAGAAAATCGTACATTAAATACGACGATCGACTCATAGAAGGTGATAGTTTATTTTATAACCGAAATACTGAATTTGCATCGGCAACACGAAATGTAAAAATTACAGATTCTATCAATAAAGGAATTGTAAAAGGGCATTATGCGGAACTTTATAAACTGAAAGATTCGATGTTTGTGACCAAAAGAGCCGTTGCTATTAATCTGGTTGAAAATGACTCGGTTTACATTCATGGACAAAAATTAATGGTAACCGGAAAAGAAGGTGAAAGAATTTTAAGAGCGTATAAAAATGTTCGTTTCTACAAAATTGATATGAGCGGAAAATGCGACTCGATACATTCTGATTCAAAAAGTGCTTTGACAAAATTAATTGGAAATCCGATTTTATGGAATGGAGAAAGCCAGATTACGGGAGATATAATGCACTTAATTGGTGATAATACTACCAGAAAAATCGATTCGCTAAAAGTTTTAAATAACACTTTTCTGATTTCCAAAGATACCCTCGGAACCGGCTATAATCAGGTCAAGGGACTCAATTTATTCGGGAAATTCCGGGATGGAAAATTACATGATGTCGATGTCATCAAAAATACGGAAGTCGTCTATTTTATGCGGAATGACGCCAATGAATTAATCGGGATTAATAAAAATGTCAGCAGTAAAATTAATATGATATTAGAAAATAATGCTGTCGAAACCATTACGTTTTTCAACAAAGTAGACGGAGATATTTATCCCGAGGATGAACTCCCAGAAAATGCCCGAAAACTTAGAGGAATGGTTTGGCGAGGTAGCGAAAGAATAAAATCGAAAGACGATATTTTTACCGCCGAAGAAAATGAAATGAATGAAAAACTGATTAAAAAAGGTAAAGAAGAAGAGGAAAAAGGAAAAAATGTCCCAATGAAAGTCCGAAAGGAAACTTTAGATTACGACAAGAAAAAACCAAGTCCCGCTGTCAAAAACAAAAAGTAATTTTGAATTAAAAACTGCTTTATTTTTAAGAATAGAAAATGAAATTATTTCCAACTAGTAATTATAATTTTACAATTATTGGAGAACCATCAGAATCTCTTGATCGTCTGAAAAGAAGAACCGAAATATCTGAATCTTTAGTATCAAAAAAAACAAACAAATCATTTGTTGGTAAGATTACCAACAATACTTTCAAAATCATTTCATCTGAAATAGGAAAAGGAGCATTTTGTGTTCTAAACGGTGAGATTATAAATAAAAACGGAGTTGTGGATATTGAAATCAATAAAGCTTTTAAAATTTTATTGAGCTTTTTTCTTTGTTTTCCAGCTATTGGTATAATTGTACAATTATGTACTGAAAAGATAAAATTTTCACCAATTTTTGTTTTAGTAGCTATCTTGCAAGTATTATTGATTCGATTTGTATTTATTGAACTAGCTTTCAGAAATTTATCTAAAAAAAGCTTAAACAGATTAAGCGATGTACTTGATATCGAATCATTTGAAAAAAATTAAAAAAAAGCTTTAAGTCAGTTTACAAAATTTAACTTAAGCCTAAAATCAAAACCTGAGTTTCGAAGTTTTGAGAAAGATAAAACCTTAGTTCCTTTCAACTTTAAATCTTTAAAAAATTAACCTAAGCGTAAACTAAAAAAACCTTAGAACCTCAGTACCTTTGCAACTAAGCACCTTTAAAAAAATGAATCCAGATTTTATAAAATACCAGGCACAGACTTCTCCTTACCCACTTGGAATGGAAGTTTCTCACGCTATTGGCTCTTACATATACGATACAAACGATAAAAAATATTTGGATTTTGTTGCCGGAGTTTCAGCTTGTACTTTAGGACATCAACATCCAAGAGTAAATCAGGCCATAAAAGATCAATTGGACAAATATTCTCATGTGATGGTTTACGGAGAATATTCACAAAGTCCTGCTGTTCAATATTGTAAATTAATGGCTTCACTTCTTCCAGAATCTTTAAATAAAACTTATTTGGTAAATTCTGGTACAGAAGCTATTGAAGGCGCTTTAAAATTAGCCAAAAGAACTACAGGTAGAAGTCAGTTAATCTCTTGCCATAATGCTTATCACGGAAACACAATGGGTTCTATGAGTGTTATGGGATTTGAAGAACGCAAACAAGCTTTTAGACCTTTGCTTCCAGATGTCGATTTTATCACTTTTAATAACGAAGAAGATTTACAGAAAATAACTACCCGAACTGCAGCGATTCTTTTAGAAACCATTCAGGGAGGCGCAGGTTTTATTCAGCCGGAAAATAATTTTCTTGAAAAAGTCCGCAAACGTTGTGACGAAGTTGGAGCATTAATGATTGTGGATGAAATTCAGCCAGGTTTTGGAAGAACAGGTAAATTATTCGGTTTTCAAAATTATGATGTTGTTCCTGACATTGTAGTAATGGGAAAAGGAATGGGCGGCGGAATGCCAGTTGGTGCTTTTACAGCCTCTACCGAAAGAATGGATCTTTTAACCGAAAACCCTAAATTAGGTCATATCACTACTTTTGGAGGTCATCCTGTCATTGCGTCAGCTTGCTTAGCTACTTTGCAGGAATTAACTGAAACAAACTTAATGGCCGAAACATTAGAAAAGGAAAAACTCTTCAGATCGCTTTTGGTACATCCTTTGATAACAGAAGTTAGAGGAAAAGGACTTATGCTGGCCGCCATGACAGAATCGGCT
>NZ_DASWYK010000117.1:0-15097 GCF_036405015.1 Flavobacterium sp.
ACATTCATTATACTTTTCAATACCAAAATAAATCGAAGCGATTTTGTAGAAAAACAACATTTCGTGATGTTCATCAAGATGTTCACTATGTATTTTTAGTTTATTTAAAATTTCAGGAATTAGATATTCACTTTCTGCAAAAGTTCCTTCAAGAATATGGAGATTCAATTTGTTGTTATAAACATACAAGAACGAGAGCGAAGCAATATTATCATTTACAGGAAATTTTGGATCCGCAATAGTTTCTTCCAAAAGATTTAAATATTTCTTGAAATTCGTTTTATACTTTAACATATAAAGCGATTCTAAGAAATAATGATTTCCTTTTAGAAAAAAAACAGGATTTAGATAAATCATGTTGGGATTATCATAAAACAATGTTACCCATTTGTAGGCAAATTTATAACTGGCTAAAAAGTCTTGCACAAGAAAACTTCTCCAAAGACTGGCGTTGTAAAACCAATATTTTTCTCTAAAGCCAAATTTGCTTTCATCTAGTTTGGCTACATGTCTATTGAAATAATCGTCTATATATTTGTATTCCTCATCACTTTTTACGTAACCTGTTTTTAGCATGATCCCGTATAATTGAAGCGATAAATTCGATAATTTGCTTGAAATCGTATTTCGGTAGTTCAGTTCTTTTGCTTGAATAACCAATTCATCCGCACGCCCTTGAATACTTCGCGTAATATATTGCGATTCGATTAGTTTTTCGAATTCTACAATCTCATACGCCATATATTTTTCGTCATTTTCAAGTGCTTGTTGTTTGGTCTTGTCTAAAATCTTCAAACTCTGCTTGTATAGTCCTTTATTGTAAAGAATAACAGCAAAATCCATTTGTTCGCGAAGCTGATAACGAATATTCTGGCTAGGAATATTCAATCGAATACTTACTAAAATTTGTTTGTATAAGTATGATTTTAAATTAGATAGCTGCACTTTTTGAATGACACCACTTTTAAGAATGAGTTTTTCATCGTAAACTTCAGATTTATCCAGAATATTGAATAATTCGATAAATTTTGTGTTTGAACTCGTCTCTAATCGGCTTGCAAAAATTTTAAACTGTCTTTTTTCTGATTTCGAAAGTGATTTGATTAAAACAAATAAGAAATCTTTTTGATGGTTAGCCATTGTAAAAAATAATAATGTAACTTATTGATAATAAAATAGTTAATTGGGTATAAATCGTTTTATGAACAGTATAATTTCATTAAAATGAATTTCGTACTGCGATAGTACAATATATATTTGTTATCAAGATGTGAAATTACATTAAATAAATGAATATGAATAGAGAGAAAGTTCAAATTTTTGACACCACTTTACGCGACGGTGAGCAAGTTCCAGGATGCAAGTTAGATACTAAGCAAAAATTAGTTATCGCAGAACGACTAGACAAAATGGGGGTTGATATCATCGAAGCAGGCTTTCCTGTGTCAAGTCCGGGCGATTTTTTATCGGTCTCTGAGATTTGTAAAATTGTAGAAAATGCAACCGTCTGCGGACTAACAAGAGCCGTAAAAAACGACATTGATGTTGCTGCAGCTGCTTTAAAGCATGCTAAGAAACCTAGAATCCATACTGGAATCGGAACCTCAGAATCTCATATCCTCCACAAATTAAATACTACGCCTGAAGATATTATTGCAAGAGCAAAATATGCTGTAGCACATGCAAAATCGTATGTAGAAGATGTTGAATTCTACGCTGAAGATGCTGGTAGAACAGATAATGCGTTCTTGGCAAAAGTTTGTGAAGAAGTTATCAAATCTGGAGCAACTGTATTAAATATTCCTGATACTACTGGATATTGTCTTCCAGAAGAATATGGAGCAAAAATTAAATACTTAAAAGAAAACGTAAAAGGAATTGAAAATGTAATTCTTTCTTGCCATTGTCATAACGATTTAGGTATGGCGACTGCAAACTCAATTGCAGGTGCTATTAATGGTGCAAGACAAATCGAATGTACTATTAATGGTATTGGAGAAAGAGCAGGAAATACAGCACTTGAAGAAGTGGTAATGATTTTCAAACAACACCCTTACTTAAATTTAGATACAAACATCAATACAAGAGAATTGAACGAAATGAGTCGTTTGGTTTCCGAAAGTATGGGAATGATTGTACAGCCAAATAAAGCGATTGTTGGAGCAAATGCTTTTGCACACAGTTCTGGAATTCACCAAGATGGTGTTATCAAAAACAGAGCGACTTACGAGATCATGGATCCATTAGATGTTGGAGTAAATGAATCTTCAATCATTTTAACAGCTAGAAGTGGAAGAGCTGCTTTAGCTTACCGTGCTAAAAAAGTAGGTTACGAATTGACAAAAACACAATTAGATATCGTTTACATCGAATTCTTGAAATTCGCTGACATTAAAAAAGAAGTTGTAGACGCAGATATCCACCAAATTATTGAAGCTTCTAAGATAGAAGGTGAATTAATCAGAAGTTAATATTTCAAAAATAAACTAGGAACAATAAGGATTTAAAGACATAAAGAGCGAGAGATTATGAATTTAAAAATTGCAGTTTTACCAGGAGATGGAATTGGGCCTGAAGTAATATTACAAGCTAAGAAAGCTTTGTACGCCATTGGCGAAGTGTATAATCACGAATTTGTTTTTGAAGAAGCGCTGATGGGAGCGGTTGCTATCGATAAAACAGGAAATCCTTTACCGGAGCAAACCCTGAACCTGTGTTTAAATACAGATGCAGTTTTACTTGGTGCAATTGGAGATCCTAAATACGATAACAATCCAAATGCAAAGGTTCGTCCAGAGCAAGGATTACTGAAACTGCGAAAAGAATTAGGATTGTTCGCTAATATTCGTCCTATAAAACCTTATAAAGCCTTAATAGAATCTTCTCCTTTAAAAAGAGAAATTATTGAAGGAGCAGATTTTACCATTTTTAGAGAATTAACAGGTGGAGCTTATTTTGGAACTAAAACACTTAATGAAGAAGGAACACATGCTTCAGATTTATGTGAATATTCAGAAGAAGAAATTACTAGAATTACACATTTAGCTTTTAAATCTGCACAAAAACGTCGTAAAAAGTTAACAATGGTAGACAAAGCAAATGTTTTGGAAACTTCAAGATTATGGAGAAAAGTAGTTCAGAAAGTGAGCGAAGAGTATCCAGATGTGAAACTTGATTTCTTATTTGTGGATAATGCAGCAATGCAGTTGATTTTAAATCCGAAACAATTTGATGTGATTTTAACTGAAAATTTGTTTGGGGATATTCTATCAGACGAAGCCAGTGTAATTACAGGATCTATTGGTTTATTGCCATCAGTATCTTTAGGAGAAAAAAATGCTTTGTTTGAGCCAATTCACGGATCATATCCGCAAGCAAAAGGAAAAAACATTGCCAATCCTATTGCTTCTATTTTAGCAGCAGCGCTGTTGTTAGAGCATTTTGGATTGACTAAAGAAGCTAATGTGATTTTTAAAGCAGTAGAAAAAGCAATTGAATACAAAGTAGTTACAGTTGATTTAAAACCAGATTCAAAATTCGGTACTAACGAAGTAGGTGAGTTTGTTTCTAATTTTATTTTCAGCAAAGACGATTTGCTGTATTTTAATAATGACAATGTTAGTATTGGACAATCGACAATTGTTTAATATTTTTTGTTAAAAAGTGAATTAAATAACAAGAAGTGTTTGAAATGTTGAGATTTTATTTTTTTAGTTGCTAAAGTTTCTATACTTTTGTAACACTAAAAAAATAAGCGATGCAAATCTCAATTATTATTACTTCTGTCGTTGTTGTCAATGTGATTCACACATCTGCATCGGGAATGTTATAAATATAATTGAAAAACTATATTAGAAACCTTCCAAATACTGGAAGGTTTTTTTTTGAACAAAAAAATAAAAAAAAATAAAATAAGCAATAATGGAATTAAATAAGTACAGCAAGACCATCACCCAAGATCAAACACAGCCTGCAGCGCAAGCAATGTTGTACGGAATTGGTTTAACTGAAGAAGATTTGAAAAAAGCACAAGTTGGTATTGTCAGCATGGGTTACGATGGTAACACTTGCAACATGCACTTGAACGATTTAGCAAAAGATGTTAAAAAAGGTGTTTGGGATGCAGATCTGGTCGGACTTATTTTTAATACCATTGGTGTCAGTGACGGTATTTCTAACGGAACTGAAGGAATGCGTTATTCATTAGTTTCTCGTGATGTTATTGCAGATTCTATAGAAACTGTTGCCGGAGCACAATGGTATGACAGTATTATTGCAATTCCTGGTTGCGACAAAAATATGCCAGGAGCATTAATCGCAATGGGAAGATTAAATCGTCCATCAATGATGATTTATGGAGGTTCTATTCACTCTGGAAAATGGAAAGGGGAGTCTTTAAATATCGTTTCTGCTTTTGAAGCTTTAGGAAAAAAAGTAAAAGGCGAAATAACACCAGAAGATTTTAAAGGAGTTATCCAAAATGCTTGTCCAGGTGCTGGTGCTTGTGGTGGTATGTACACTGCAAATACAATGTCTTCTGCAATTGAAGCTTTGGGAATGAGTTTACCTTATAGTTCTTCTAATCCAGCTTTAAGTCAAGAAAAAAGAGACGAATGTTTTGAGGCAGGAAAAGCAATCAAAATATTATTAGAAAAAGATATCAAGCCAAGAGACATTATGACTCGTAAGGCTTTTGAAAATGCTATTACAATTGTAGCAGTTTTAGGTGGTTCTACAAATGCTGTTATGCACTTAATTGCAATGGCACATTCAGTTGGAATTACAATCACTTTGGATGATTTTCAAGCAATTAATGATAGGACTCCGGTTCTTGCTGATATGAAGCCAAGTGGAAAATATATGATGGAAGATATTCACGAAGTAGGAGGTATTCCTGCAGTAATGAAATATTTATTAAAAGTTGGATTGATACACGGCGATTGTTTAACAGTAACAGGGAAAACAGTTGCAGAAAACTTAGCTTCAACTCCAGATTTACAAGATGGACAAGAAGTTATTCATGAAATTCAAAAAGCATTAAAACCAACAGGGAATATCCAAGTTTTATACGGAAACCTTGCTTCTGAAGGTGCTGTAGCAAAAATCAGTGGAAAAGAAGGTGAATATTTCGAAGGACCAGCTGTTGTATTTGAAGGTGAATTTGAAGTAATTCCAGGTCTTCAAGCCGGAAAAATTAAACCAGGTAATGTAGTCGTCATTAGAGGTTGTGGACCAAAAGGTGGTCCGGGAATGCCTGAAATGCTTAAACCTACATCTGCCATTATCGGTGCTGGATTAGGAAGCAGCTGTGCACTAATTACAGACGGTAGATTCTCTGGAGGTTCACACGGTTTCGTGGTAGGTCACGTTACACCAGAAGCATATGACGGTGGAGGTATTGCACTAGTAAAAGATGGAGATTTAATCGCTATTGATGCTGTGAAAAATACAATCGACTTGAAGATATCTGACGAGGAATTTGCAGCTAGAAAAGCGGCTTGGGTGCAGCCTAAATTAAAAGTTGACAGAGGGGTTTTACTTAAATACGCTAGATCGGTGTCAAGCGCTTCTACAGGTTGCGTGACCGATAATTAATTTTAAAAGAACAATATCAAAAATCAATATCAATGACAATATCAAAAATCAAATAGCAATAAATAAAAATTCAATTTAAAAGTTATAATTGAAATTGAATTTTACCATTGACATTGAATTTTGGAATTGAATTTTGACATTGAAAAAACAATATACTATGAGAATATCAGGGGCAGAAGCCGTTATAAGATGTTTGTTAGAAGAAGGAGTAGATTTGGTTTATGGTTATCCAGGTGGAGCAATCATGCCAGTTTACGATGAATTATATAAATTTCAAGATCAGTTACACCACGTTTTAGTACGTCACGAACAAGGTGCAACTCATGCAGCTCAAGGTTATGCTAGAGCTACAGGAAAAGTAGGTGTGGCAATTGCTACTTCAGGACCAGGAGCAACTAATTTAGTTACTGGAATCGCTGATGCTCAGATCGATTCAACTCCAATGGTTTGTATTACAGGACAAGTTGGAAGACATTTATTAGGTTCTGATGCATTTCAAGAAACTGATATTATCGGAATCTCAACTCCAGTTACAAAATGGAATTTTCAAGTAACTGAAGCTTCTCAAATTCCTGGAATCATTGCAAAAGCATTTTACATTGCTCGTTCTGGACGTCCAGGACCAGTATTGATTGATATTACTAAAAACGCTCAGTTTGATGAGTTCGATTTTAGTTATGAAAAATGCACTGGAATTAGAAGTTATATTCCAGTTCCTAAATTGAATTTGGATAAAGTTGCTGAGGCTGCAGCTTTAATCAATTCTGCGAAAAAACCTTTAATCGTTTTTGGACAAGGAATTATTTTAGGTCAGGCAGAAGCCGAATTTAAAGCAGTAATCGAAAAATCTGGAATTCCGTCCGCATGGACCATTTTAGGACTTTCGGCTTTGCCAACAGATCATCCTTTAAACGTTGGAATGTTAGGTATGCACGGAAATTATGCTCCTAATTTATTAACTAACGAATGTGATGTTTTAATCGCTTTTGGAATGCGTTTTGACGACCGTGTTACAGGAAACTTGAATACATATGCAAAACAAGCAAAAGTAGTTCACTTCGAAATTGATCCTGCAGAAATTGATAAAAACGTTAAGACTGAAATAGCTGTTTTAGGTGATGTGAAAGAATCTCTAGCGGCGCTATTACCATTGCTTGAAGAAAAATCTCATGATTTATGGCTTAATGAATTTAAAGCTCTAAGAGAAATTGAATTCAATTCAGTTATTAAAGAAGAATTAAGTCCAACAAACGGTAAGGGAATTTCAATGGGAGAAACTGTTGAAATGATTAATAAACATTCAAAAGGTGATGCGATTATTGTAACAGATGTTGGTCAGCACCAGATGTTTGCTTGTCGTTATGCAAAATTCAATTCAACCAAAAGTAATATCACTTCTGGAGGTTTAGGAACAATGGGATTTGCACTTCCAGCAGCAATTGGAGCAAAAATGGGTAAACCAGAACGCGAAGTTGTAGCGATTATTGGTGATGGAGGATTCCAAATGACAATTCAGGAATTAGGAACCATTTTTCAAACTCAGGTTCCTGTTAAGATTGTTATTTTAAATAATGAATTTTTAGGAATGGTACGTCAATGGCAAGAATTGTTCTTTGACAACCGTTATGCATCAACAAAAATGATCAATCCAAATTTTGTTGCCATTGCAGAAGGGTATCATATTAAATCTAAAAAAGTAACACAACGTGAAGATTTAGATGCAGCAGTTGCAGAAATGCTTGCTTCAAAAGAGTCTTACTTCTTAGAAGTCATGGTGGAAAAAGAGAATAATGTATTCCCAATGATTCCAACTGGAGCTTGTGTTTCAGAAATTAGATTAAGCTAAAAAAATAAGTTTCATGTTTCAAGTTTTATGTTCCAAGTTAAGAAAAACTTGATACTTTAAACTTGAAACAAAACAAACTAAAAAAATGGAAGATAAAACATTTACCATATCGGTATACTCAGAAAATAACGTGGGTTTGTTAAATAGAATATCTGGAATATTCTTAAAGCGTCACATTAATATATTAAGTCTAAATGTTTCTGAATCAGAAATAGAGAATGTTTCAAGATTTATCATTGTGGTAAATACTACAGAGAAATGGGTTCAGAATATCGTTGGACAAATTGAGAAACAAATTGAAGTTATAAAAGCATTTTATCATACAGATGAAGAAACTATTTTCTTAGAAAATGCTTTATTTAAAATAGCTTCAAGTTTGTTATTCGATGAGAAACAAATTCAGAATATTATCAAAGAAAGCCAGTCTACAATTGTAACGGTTTCTCGTGATTTCTTTGTGATTTCAAAATCAGGAAGACGTTCTGAAATTGAAGAATTATACGAAAAGTTCAAGCCTTACGGAATTATGCAATTTGTACGTTCTGGAAGAATTTCAGTTTCAAAACAAAAAATGGAGATTTCAGCTTTGTTGGAAACCTTTAAATAATAAAATCTTAGTTATATATAATCAATTATTAAATTTCATTTCATTAAATATTAAAACAAAAATGGCAAATTATTTCAATACATTACCACTTAGATTACAATTAGAACAATTAGGAGTTTGCGAATTTATGGAGCAATCAGAATTTGCAGACGGAATTGCGGCATTAGCTGGAAAAAAAGTTGTAATTGTTGGTTGTGGAGCACAAGGTTTGAATCAAGGATTAAACATGAGAGATTCTGGTTTAGATATTTCTTATGCATTACGTGCAGATGCAATTGCTGAAAAGAGAGCTTCTTTTAAAAATGCAACTGAAAACGGTTTCACAGTAGGAACTTACGAAGAATTGATTCCAACTGCTGATTTAGTTTGTAACTTAACTCCAGATAAACAACATACATCTGTAGTGAATGCTATTATGCCATTAATGAAACAAGGTTCTACTTTGTCTTATTCTCACGGATTTAACATTGTAGAAGAAGGAATGCAAGTTCGTAAAGACATCACTGTAATTATGTGTGCTCCTAAATGTCCAGGTTCTGAAGTACGTGAAGAGTACAAAAGAGGATTTGGAGTTCCAACTCTTATCGCAGTTCACCCAGAAAATGATCCAAACGGATTTGGTTTAGATCAAGCAAAAGCTTATGCTGTAGCAACTGGAGGACACAGAGCTGGAGTTTTAAGATCATCTTTCGTTGCTGAAGTAAAATCAGATTTAATGGGTGAGCAAACTATTCTTTGTGGTTTATTACAAACTGGATCTATTTTATGTTTTGATAAAATGGTTGAAAAAGGAATCGATGCTGCTTATGCTTCTAAATTAATTCAATACGGATGGGAAACTATCACTGAAGCTTTGAAACATGGTGGTATTACAAATATGATGGATCGTTTAAATAATCCTTCAAAAATCGAAGCTTACGAATTAGCTGAAGAATTGAAAGATATTATGCGTCCATTATTCCAAAAACACCAAGACGATATCATTTCTGGAGAATTCTCAAGAACTATGATGGCTGACTGGGCTAATGATGATGTTAACTTATTGAAATGGAGAGCTGCAACAGGAGAAACTAACTTCGAAAAAACAGCTCCACAAGAAGCTCCAATCTCAGAACAAGAATATTTTGATAACGGAGTATTAATGATTGCAATGGTTAAAGCTGGTGTTGAGTTAGCTTTCGAAACTATGACTGAAGCTGGAATTATCGAAGAATCAGCTTACTATGAGTCATTACACGAATTACCATTAATTGCAAACACAATCGCTAGAAAGAAATTATTCGAAATGAACCGTGTAATTTCTGATACTGCTGAGTACGGATGTTATTTATTTGATCATGCATGTAAGCCTTTATTGACTGAATTCATGAAAAAAGTAGAAACAAATATCATCGGAAAACCATTTTCAACTTCAAATGCAGTTGACAATGCAGTATTAATCGCTGTTAATAGAGAAATTCGTCAACATCCTATTGAAGAAGTAGGAGCTTGGTTGAGAGAGTCTATGACAGCAATGAAAAAAATTGGATAATTAAGAAATTGGGAATTCCCGCAAGATTGGATTTTGCGGGTTTTGCACTGTATCAATGATTTGTAATATTTTGAATTAGTAAGCACTTATTAAAGATAATAGATATAGATGCATATTGCTCACTTAACTTTTCTGTGAGAGTAAGTTAAGTGAAGCTGATCCCTAATAATGGGGTATATTTGATAAAATATACTTGTTGAAATTTCTGTTTTAATTAATAATGATGCTGCTATTTTCAAAATAGAGAAAAGTATTGTAAAGCAGTTTTACAAGATTAATTGTTATTGAAATTTGTTAAATTAAAAAAGGCATAATATCTATTTTATTATGCCTTTTTTTTCTTTTAATTTGTTTTAGAAAATAAAATTTTAAAACAAATGCAAATAATTATCATATTTTATTAAAGAAATGTTTTTTTTTGATAAAATTTATGAATTAAATTGTTTTAAGAATACGTTCAGATTTAATACATTTATAAAAAATTCCAGTAAACAGATGAGCTATTACAAAATTGAAAATTTAGAACAATATTTCAAACATTACAATAAGTCAATAAGAGAGCCAAGAAAATTTTGGGGAAAAATAGCTGAAGAAAATTTCACATGGTACCAACAATGGGAAAAAGTAGTTGATTTTAATATGGCTGAAGCCGAAGTGAAATGGTTTACAGAAGCTAAAGTTAACATTACCAAAAATTGTATCGACAGACATTTAAGCAAAAGAGGAGATAAAACGGCTATTATTTTTGAACCGAATGATCCTTCTGAAGAAGCTTTACATATATCGTATAACGAATTATACGAAAGAGTTTCAAAAATGGCAAACGTACTTCGCGAGCAAGGTGTTCGTAAAGGAGATAGAGTTTGTATTTATTTACCAATGATTCCTGAATTAGCTGTTTCTGTTTTAGCTTGTGCTAGAATAGGCGCTATACATTCTGTTGTATTTGCTGGATTTTCTGCTTCTGCAGTTTCTGCGAGAATCAACGATTGTGAATCTAAAATGGTAATTACTTCTAATGGAGGTTACAGAGGTAACAAAACAATTGATTTAAAAGGAATTGTTGATGAGGCTTTGGAAACTTGCCCATCTGTAACAAAAGTATTAGTAGCAAAAAGAACCAATACTGAGGTAAAAATGAAAGAAGGTCGTGATGTTTGGTTACAACCTTTGTTAGATGTAGCTTTGGATAATAGTGTAGCTGAAATTATGGATGCAGAAGATCCTTTGTTTATTCTGTATACTTCTGGATCTACAGGAAAACCAAAAGGTATGGTTCATACTACTGCTGGTTATATGGTTTACACGGCTTATACTTTTAAAAATGTTTTTAATTACGAAGACAATGATATTTTTTGGTGTACAGCAGATATAGGTTGGATCACAGGTCACTCTTATATTTTGTATGGACCATTATTAAATGGAGCTACAACTGTAATTTTTGAAGGAGTTCCTTCTTATCCAGATTTTAGCCGTTTTTGGGATATTATTGAAAAACACAAAATCACACAATTCTATACTGCGCCAACAGCAATTCGTTCTTTGGCTAAAGAAAGTTTAGATTATATTCAAAAATATCCACTTAAATCATTAAAAGTTATTGGATCTGTAGGAGAGCCAATCAATGAAGAAGCTTGGCACTGGTTCAATGATCACGTTGGAGATAAAAGATGTCCGGTTGTTGATACTTGGTGGCAAACAGAAACAGGAGGTATAATGATTTCGCCAATTGCTTTTGTAACGCCAACAAAACCAACCTATGCGACTTTACCATTACCAGGAATCCAGCCAGTTTTAATGGATGAAAAACGTAATGAAATTGAAGGAAATCAGGTAGTTGGAAGTTTGTGTATTAAATTTCCTTGGCCAGGAATTGCCAGAACAATCTGGAATAATCATGATCGTTATAAAGAAACATACTTCTCTGCTTTCCCAGGAAAATATTTTACAGGAGACGGAGCTTTAAGAGATGAAGTAGGTTACTATAGAATTACAGGTAGAGTAGATGATGTTGTAATTGTTTCTGGTCATAATTTAGGAACAGCTCCAATTGAAGATGCAATTAATGAACATCCTGCTGTTGCAGAATCTGCAATTGTTGGATTCCCACATGATATTAAAGGAAACGCATTGTACGGTTTCGTTATTCTAAAAGAAACTGGAGAAGTTAGAAATAAAGAGAATTTGACAAAAGAGATTAATCAGTATATTGCTGACCACATTGGACCAATTGCAAAATTGGATAAAATTCAATTTGTTTCTGGTCTGCCAAAAACACGTTCAGGAAAAATTATGCGTAGAATTTTACGTAAGATAGCTGAAGGAGATTTTTCTAATTTTGGAGATACTTCAACTTTGTTAAATCCTGAAGTTGTAGAACAAATTATGAAGGAAAGAATTTCGTAATTAAAGATATAGAATAATAAAAATGCCTCTTAAATTTTAAGAGGCATTTTTTTGTTTAATGTTTTAACGGTTTAAGATTATTATAGTTCGCATTTATTCTAACGCAAAGTTCGCTAAGTTTTTTTTCCGACTTTTTATTGTATAAAAAAGTTCGCAAAGCTTTGTGTAAAAAACTTTGCGAACTTTGCGTAAATCTTTGTGTACTTTGTGGTTAAATCAACGTAATCTATTTAATTCCCAATCTAGATTTTAATTTCAAGAATAAAAGTCCAATTCTGTAAGCATCTTCGGAAGAAGAGTTTCTGTCACTTTTTGGAATTTTGTAAATTTCGCATAAATCATCGAGTGAAAACTGCTTGTCATTTATATCTGTAAGTTTTCTGTACATTACATCAACATCTAGAGCTTCATTTTTTAATCGACCACAATCTAAACGTTCTAATGCGGCATTTAACATTTCAACATCAAAATTTATATGGTGTCCAACTAGAATGGAATTTCCGATAAAATTAACCAAAGCTTCTAATGCATCTGGCTCAGGCATTTTCATCATTTTGCTTTCAATGATAAATTCATTAGAAAGTCCGTTATCTTGTAGATATTTATATTGCAATAAAACTGTTTCAAAACTTTCTTTTATCACGATGCTGTTATCAATGACTGAAAATGCGCCAAGTGACAATATAACATCTTTATCCGGATTTAAACCAGATGTTTCAGTTGATAAAACAACAAACTTATTAGGTTTAGTCTCGAATTTAGTTAAGTAATCTTTCCAGAATTCTGGATAGTCTTTATTGATATTTTTAAGCCAGTCTAGCATATTATGAGAATTGTGTCAATTGAAATTTACTCTTAATTAGTTCCTCAAGGTCTTTCATTGGGGCTAAAGCGTTTTTTAATTTCTCTTTATCTGTTTTAGACATTTCTCTTAAATTAATGTATTGACCAGAGTCGTCATTTTTTAAACCCTCTACAGTTCTAAATTTAGAAAGCGTCAGGAAAGCTTCGGCGCAGCTTAAATAAATTTCTGCATTTTTAGAATCTGTAATTGCTAACTGTTTGAATCTTAAATAAGTATTTTGAACACCTTTGATGTTTGCATTTAGAATTAATAAGCGAGCACTGTCAATCAAAGGCATTAAAGCGCGAGTTTTTATATCGAATTTATCCTTATGCGGACCATCTTCTTCAACAATAAATTTCTTAAAGAAACTTAATGGAGAATTTCTTTTTAAAGCATCATTTCCTAAGAAATCAAAGAATAGAGTATTGTTTACTGCATTCTTGAAGATAACATTTTCTATTGCTTCTTCGATTTTTGGTTCTCCAAAAACAATTTCATAATCAAAGAAAATACTGCTCAGATCATTACTGTTTTCACCTGGAGTATTCATCCAGCTGTTGTATTGTTTTGTCCAGTCACTCAGTGATTTACACCAAAGCATATTGCTTCCCATATGGCCATTTGGACAATAGTCGTAACCCACTTTTTCTAATATAGAAGTGGTTCTTTTCGCAAGTCTTAAGAAATAATCTTTTACTTCTCTGTATTTTTCTGGCGTAACATCTTCAAAAATTAAAATACTGTCTTGGTCTGTAAGTAAAAGTTGTTCTTTACGGCCTTGACTTCCAATGCTTAACCAAGCGAAACGAGCAGGAGGGGAGCCTAAATCTAAAATTGAAAGCTCTACAGCACGTTTAATTATTGCTAGATTAATTTCACTGGCAATATTACTTACGTGTGAAATTGGTATATTTTTTTGAATCGAATTCTGGATTAAATCAGATAGACGATCACGAATTTGTTTTAAATCTTTTGGTAGCTGTGAACGTTTAATCTCTTTAATTAAAACACCAGGGTTACTTGCTTGAGCTACAATAAGATCGTGCTCAGAAATAATTCCTTTTACAACAGATTTGCTTGTACCGTCTTTGGTAACACATAAGTGAGTTACATTATGTTTAAGCATAAGTAATTGCGCTTCAGCTAGCGAAACATTTTCTAAAACCGTAACAACCGGTGACGACATGATTTTGTCAATAGTTTCAGTAATAGGGTAACGCCCTGTTGCAATTTTTGAAGACAAATCGGCATTTGTAACAATACCAATTGGATGATTCTTTTCGCAGATTATGATATTGTCTACCATAGAATCTGTCATTAAAATAGCAACATCTTTTATAATAGAAGTAGCCTGTGTTGTTAAAGGCGAATTATTATAGTTAAGTGACTGAATGTATTGCATTTCTGATTGCTGATCTAAGAAATCAGTGTCAGAAATCAGTTTTCCGTTAGAGCTTACACTGTCTTTTGTATGACGTGAATTTACAGCAAAACTTTCTAGTAAAAAATTTAAAACATCTGAATTATTAGCCACAAAAGGTCTAAATACAGCGATCGGAATAGCATAAATAATACTTTCTTCGCGTGCTTTAGCCGTCATCATGTAGTTGTTTTTGGCGAAAAACGGACGTAAACCAAAAATGTCGCCTTCGTGACATTTATTTATAATGGTTTCTTCAGCGTCTGCAATTGTCGTAAGATTGATTACACCAGAAGCTACAACATAAAAACTATCATGAAGCGTATCGTTATTTTGAAATAATACCGCATGTTTTTCTAAATTAATGACACGAATATTCGTAGCAATATCTGATAATTCCTGGAAAGTTAAATTATCAAATGGTTTGTATTCTTTTAAAAAATCTGCAATATGTTCAGCAACTGTATTCATATGTGTGATAATTTATTTTTAAAGTATCGAATGTAAAAATAATAAAATAAAGTCTTACAATGAAAGTTCTTTCATAGAATCTAATTATTTTAAATAAATGTTAAAAGATAATGGCTATCGGACTTGAAAAAGTTTTTATGTGGCTGAAATTTGAGAATTTCCGTTTTCAAAAAATAATTTTTCATTTATCGCAAAATTAGCGGTCGATTATCCAGTTAGCTAATTTTGCAATATTTGAGAATTTTTTAAATAAAAATCTATACAGCAGATTTATGATTGATTTCGAATTTGATATAAATTGGATTGATTTTGAAATTTCATGCAATATATCGAGTAATCTAATTTTGCCATATTTGAAAAAAAATAAAATTTAA
>NZ_DASWYK010000118.1:0-62156 GCF_036405015.1 Flavobacterium sp.
TACAGTCACAGTTCTCGGTTTATATTGAAAACGTTATAAAATAAGAGTCCCAATCATAAAATGATTGGGACTCTTATTTTATATATGCTTTAAATCTGTGAACTGCGACAGAAAACTGCGACTATTTAATCTTCTTAAGTAATTTAGCTTCTTCAGAAAAACGAGTCAGTTGTATTGCTGGATTTCCTAGAAGAGAAATTTCAGCTTTATCTCCAATAGCTAAAGAAAGTGTTGTTTCTGCCAAAATACTTCCAACGGCAAAATTCTCTGCCGTAACGGTTGCATCTTTCAACGTGAATTTTGTTCCAGTAAAAACAGAATTATTGTCTAGTCTGATAGTCGCTTTTTCTGCAATTCCTTCAATTGCTGCATTTCCTTTTTGATACAAATCACATTTGAATTTTACAGCAGAAACTAAGGTTTTAACAACTGCATTTTTACTCAATTGCAGATTTGCGTCTTCGGCTTTTAGATTTAACTCCGTTCTGGTTTTATCGTCAGCAATTAAGTTGAATTTTTTTGCATTTACATTCAGAAATAATTTAGAGAAATCTAGACAATTCATTGTTATATCGTCTAGTTGCAATTCCTGAATAGCATAAACAACCGCGTCATTTTTACTAATCACTTTATTTAATGATTTGGTATAGGTTACTTTGACTGCTAATTTTTTAAAAATTGCAGTTTCTTTATTAGTGTATAATCGAAGTGTTTTTTCTCTTAAATCCATTCCGATAATATCGTGAAGATTGTCATCGGCTTCAATTTTGATTTCGTTTTTTTCTCCTTGTTCCAAATAAACTTCCAGATTGTCATCGACTTCAATGGCATCAAAACTGCCAACTTCTTTTACTGAAGTCGTTACAACTTTAGAACCTCTGATTTTTTCTCTCTTTTGAGCGAAAGTCAATGTTGTAACAAATAATAATAGGAGCAGCGCTGTACTTTTTTTCATTAATTCTAGATTTGATTTTGACAAATATAAAAAAATCATCCACTTTTGATGAATGATTTCTTTTATATTTAACAGTTACTTTGTTTTAGCTTTTGCTAATACTTCCGCCAGAGCTTGCCGATTTTTCAATCTTTTTCGGATCGCCGCTATAATTGATGTTTCCTCCGCTTGATGCTTCAGCTTTTAAATTTAAGATTGGGCGTACAGATATTGTTCCGCCGCTTGATGCATCTGCATGAACCTCATTTGCTGTTAATTTTTCTGCATCAATACTTCCGCCACTCGATACCGAAGTACTAAGACTTAAAGCTTTTCCTTCTATATCTACAGAACTTCCGCTTCCAGCGTTTATCGAGATTCTGTCAGATTCAATTTTTAAATCCATAGATGCGGCACTTGAAGCTTCTAAAATTACATCTTCACTTAGAACAAGTCCATGAGTTTCGACACTAGAAGCACTAGAAGCTTCTATTTTATGAAGAACCGGCATTTTTACAGTTACGCTTTTTGAGGTAATGTTACGGAAAGAACTGTATTTGCATTCAATAATAAGTGTTCCGTTTTCTACTTTTGTTATAATTTCTTTTTGAAGATTATCATCAGCTTCGACTGTAATTCCTACAGAATCAGATTGTTCAACAATTACATCAATAGCGTTACTTACTTTTATATTTTTAAAATCGCCTTGAACAGTTCTTTTTTCAGTAGTAACGTTTCCACTTCCCTCAACTGCATTCATGTTGAAATTACATGAAGCAAATAGTAATGCTGTTATAGTTGCTACAACAAATTTTGTAATATGAATGATTATTTTTACCATGGCTTAGTTTATTTTGATTACAACTCCGTTTTTGTCAGTGGTTAGTCTTCCTTTGGTTTTTTTTCCGTTTAAAACTTCTTTTCCATTAATTTTAACAGAAACTTCTTTTATAGTATCGGCAGTATTGATGTTAACATCATTAATTTCTGTGTTGATATTCTCGTAGTCATTTTCATCATCCTCATCAGTAGGGCAGTTTAAACATCTTACTTTAGAACCTATAACTTTATAATTGTAATTTCCTTTGTAATTTAATTCAAGAAAATTGTCATCTGAATTATAGTAATCTCTTACGGAAGAATCTGGTTTAATTAATTGTCCTTCTGGTAAATAAAGATAAATGTCTACTTCTTGTCCTCTGAATTTGTTTTTTACATCTGTCAGGAAATAGTTATCCAAAATTAAATGATTTCCGTTAAGTTGAAACTTATAATCAATTTTTTCTGCTCTTTTTTTCGCGTTAGTAAAAGAATTTCCTCTTGCACTTTTTTCGATCTGAATAAATGGAGCAGCTTCGTCTGTATGTAAAACATGTAAACGAACATCGTTTGAATAAATCATTTCATTGTTTGCTGAATCTTGTACGAATTCAAAATCTCTGTAATGATTTAAGCTTTTTGTATAATAATCACTGTATTTTAATTTTACAAATAAGGTGTCGGTTTGTTTGATTGCAAAACCTTTTTTCTCTATTACTTTATTATCATAAGATACTTCAGTTGCTTGTTTGATTCCGATGCTAGCTAAAATTGCGATAGAAATAATCCAAACGGCTAAAAGTGTATATTTTGTAATGTTTCCAATCGATTTTAAGTTTGGAGATAATAATTTAAATCCTAAAAGTGTTAAGAAGAAAAATGGAATTCCAACAGCAAAGAACATTAATAATCCAAATGACCAAAGCGGATATTCTGTAAAGTTTCCTGCTTCAACAAAATTTTGCCAAGGGAAATCGATAAAAATGTTAGTTCCTAATGTAAAAACACCTATCAATAACATAATCAATGTTGAGATCCCTGATATAATTAGAATTACTCCCAAAAACTTAGCAAAGATTTTAAAAATTGTCATAACAAAGTCTCCAAATGAACTACTTATTCTCCCAGCTCCCGACTTTACCTGGTTTCCCATTTTATCATAATCTGCATTTTTAAATTTATCAGAAAGTGAATCAATTTCTTCGCGAACTTTTTTTTCGATGTTCGAAATTGTTACTGGTTCTCCAGTCATTTCCAATTTTTCTGAAGTTGTAACTGCTTCAGGAGTTACAATCCAAAGAACGAAATACGCCAAGATTCCAGTTCCAAAACCTGCAAAAACGAAGATTAAAAATATGATTTTAATCCATACAGCATCAATTCCAAAATAATGACCTAACCCTGTTGCTACACCACCAATCATGCCTTTTTCTTTATCACGGTACAATTTTTTGTGTTTTCTGGCTCCGTAATCATTAAAAGATTTATTTGTGTTTTCTTCGTCTTCAATTCGGTAATCTTCTGGTTGTCCCATTACCGCAATCACTTCGTCAACATCTTTCAGTCCAACAACATGTTTGTCACTTTTTTGTTTTTCTGTCAACAATTCAGAAACGCGCATTTCGATGTCTTTAATAATTTCATCCTGACCAGATGAGTTGTTAAGAGATCTTTTAATAGCATCAAAGTAGCGTGTTAATTTTAGGTATGCATCTTCATCGATGTGAAAAAACATCCCGCCTAAGTTAATATTTACTGTTTTGTTCATGACTTATTGATTTTGATTGGTGATTAGATTTACGGCGTCAGATAATTCTGTCCAGGTGCCGCTAAGTTCGTTTAAAAAAGTTTGTCCTATTTCGGTTAGTCCATAATATTTTCGTGGCGGACCAGAGGTCGATTCTTCCCAGCGATAATTTAGTAAACCGTCATTTTTTAATCTGGTTAACAACGGATAAACGGTTCCTTCTACAACTAGTAATTTTGCGTTTTTTAAAGTGTCTAATATTTCAGATGTATATGCGTCTTTTTCTTTTAGAACTGATAAGATGCAAAACTCAAGAACACCTTTGCGCATCTGTGCTTTTGTGTTTTCAATGTTCATAATTTCATTTTGTTTTTTTTTGATTGAACAATTCGTTTTTTGATTGATGATGATTGATTGATGATTGATTGTTTTCGAATTAATTCTTTGGGAATTAGTTCATATGTCGTATAACTTTTAACCTTTTAATGATTACTTTATAAAAGGAATCGTAATCGGATATTTGTATAATTCTCCGTTTGAAGCTTTTATTGAAGCATAAATCACTAAAAAGAACTCAACAAATTTTAATACTGCAAAAAGAACGACAGCTGTAATTCCTATACTTAACATTCCAATGTTTGCTTGAAAATTGAAATTTCTGATAACAAAATCACGATCATTAAAAACAGCTTCTACTGGAATATTTTGTAGAAAAACAGTTAAGAAAATCGGAATCGCAATAAGTGCCAAAATCAAAGTATAAAGCAATAAACTTAACTGAAAATTCAAGGTCTGTTTTCCGTGATGATCTACAAATTCGGATCTGTCTTTATAATTCGTCCAAATGATTAGCGGAAAAATATAGTTCCCAAACGGAATTATGTATTGGCTTAAAGTACTCAAATGAGTAAATGCTGCTGTATTCTTTTCTGATGTTTTTTCCATGATGAGTGGTGTTGATGTTTCCATGATTAAAAGTATATAGTAATTTCTTATGCAAATATATGTCTAAAAAACAGTATCTTGTTTTACATAGTACTAATTATTAACAAAAATTTAACAAATTTAAAACTGTAAAAAGCTGTTTAAGTTGTTGAAAATCATTCGAAAGTGCTGTGTTTATTGAGGTTCTTCTGATAGTTTAATAATTTATTGTGCATGCATAGTTTTTTTGTATTTTTACATAAAAAATATATCCTATGGCACTTTCGGTATCAAAACTTAACAAATTCGTCTTATTCAAATTGCCTTCTGCATACTTTTGCGGTGTACGTGTAAAAGCAATTGACAATGATAGTTGCATTGTAAGTGTCAAACATCGTTGGATCAATCAGAATCCGTTTAACTCAATGTATTTTGCCGTTCAAGCTATGGCGGCAGAGCTTACAACTGGTGCTTTGGTAATTTCTCAAATTCAACAAAGTGGTAAAAAGATCTCGATGTTAGTAGCCAACAACAAAGGAAACTTCACAAAAAAAGCAACAGGAAGAATTACTTTTGTTTGCAATGACGGTCATTTGATTGCAGATGCGATTAAGAAAACTATAGAAACTGGAGAAGGACAGACATTCTGGATGAAATCGGTAGGAACTAACGAAGAAGGTGTTCAAGTTTCTGAAATGGATTTTGAATGGAGTATTCGTGTGAAATAGCATTTCAAGAACTTTGACAAAGTTTCGAAACAGTATATAAAAAAGGCCTCAAATTTTGAGGCCTTTTTGCTAGTGTAGCATTTCATTTATTTTTTAACACAACAAGATTTTTTATCTTTTTTGTCAGTTGTTTTTTTACAGCAAGATTCTTTTTTAGCTTTTTCTTTTGTTGCAGGTTTTGTGTCTTGTGCATTAACACCGATTGAAAATAGAGCAACTGTAACGATTGTAATTACTTTTGTCATTTTGTTTAATTGTTTTTTGTTAGAAGTATAATTGATCGAATCAAATATAAACTGAATTTGTACTTGTAAGAATAATTCTCTTGTTAATGTTTTTATAAAGTTGTTTCTAATTTTTTTGAAAAAATGAATCGTCAATCTTAATGTTTAACGACTTCATAATTATGCCTTTGTAATTATCTTTTAATAAATTTTGTATTGCTTTTTGTGACTTATACACAATTTTATAATTATCATTTTCAATTTCAATGCTTTTGATAGATTTGCTGATTTCATTAATATTTTCATCATTCCATCTTCCTCTTCCAAAGTAAATATGGCCTTTTTTTTCTTCTGGATTATGAGGAACTAAATTGAAAACGATAGAATCTCCTTTCTTCATTTTGTCCAGCTGATTATTCTTAACTTCCGAATTGATAATGAGTTTTACTTTGGCATTGCTTTCCCCTTTATTCGTAAATAAAATACCTTGCGATGGATCGCAGCTTGTTAAAGTTATTGCGAGAATTAGAAGAAATAAAAATGATGTTTTTCTCATATAATTGATTTAAAAAAAACTAAGATATAATTTATTTCGTTACTTAGAATTAATTCTTTTTCAATGAACTTATATCACTTATATGGTCAAAAAAATAATCAATAATTCAAATTAACCCCAAATCCAATTCCCATATCGCTATCATAATGTGTCGTGATTCCGAAATTTCTTGCTACGATATATTTCAAACCCGCCATGTATTCTTTATCGGTATTCCACATTAAATTCATTCGCAAACGTTTCGCAAGCGGAATATCTTTTCGCTCAAACTGAACACGAACATTTCCATCTGTATAAACCTCAACCTGAGCTTTTATGAGCATTGGCAAAGTATATTCTAAACCAGCGCTAAAAACCGAACGATTGTCTTTGGTGTTTTTCTGCCCAAAAAGATTTTGTTCTTGTTCGTCCATTCCCATTCTTCGGTATCGCCAGTCAAAACCAATAAAAGGCATCAACCATTGATTTTTTCCGATGTATCGTCCAATATGGGTTTCAGTTTCGTAACCGTGTTCATTATTATAACCCAATCTCCATTCTGTTCCGATGCTCCATCTGGTGTTGCTGAACATCGCTTCACCATCATTTCCATTGGAAGCAAAATCATTTTCAGCCATAAAATGAAACATTCTGTCGTCCATTTTCAGCATTTTATAAGCCATTTCAGGATGATGAATCAACGGATTTGGAGCTGAGTTTTCATAAGTAAAAATACGTCCCATTCCCGCCATCATGTGATATAAAATATGACAATGAAAAAACCAGTCGCCATCTGCATTGGCTTCAAATTCAATCGTATCGGTTTCCATTGGCATAATATCCAAAACATTTTTTAAAGGAGAATAATCGCCGTGTTCGTTTAAAACCCTAAAATCATGTCCGTGCAAATGCATAGGATGGCGCATCATTGAGCCGTTGTACAATGTAATACGAACAATTTCTCCTTTTTTAATTAAAATCTTATCCGTTTCAGAAACTACTTTGTTGTCTAAACTCCAAACGTATCGATTCATATTTCCAGATAAATTGAAACGTAATTCCTTTACTGGGGCGTCTTTTGGAAGATTAGTTTTAAATGGAGATTTCAGCATTCCATAATTTAAAGTCACAATTTCAGAAGTTTCAGTACTGTCACTTTCCATTTTCATTTTCATGTCTTCCATATTGTGGTTTGAATGATCCATTGCAGGTTTTGTATTTTCATCTTCGCCCGAAATTTCAGGATACATTACAGCATTCATGTCCATTTTATTCAAAGACATATTCATTCCCATATCGTTCATTTCGCCGTTCATTTTCATCATGTCGTTCATCATTTTCATTCCTTCAAAATATTTTAATTTCGAAAGATGATGAACAGGTTGTTTTTCGCCATTTCCTAAAAACAGAGATGCCGATCCAGTTCTATCTTCGGCTGTAGCCAAAAAAGCAAAAGATTTATGGTCTTCCGGAATTGTAACCACGACATCATAAGTTTCAGAAACGGCAATAATCAAACGATCGACTTCTACGGGTTCGACATCATTGCCATCGCTGGCAACAACGGTGATTTTTCCTCCACCATACGTCAGCCAGAAATAACTTGAAGCGCCTCCGTTTGCAATTCGTAATCGAACTTTCGAACCAGGTTTAAAATCAGAAAGCTGTTGTTCGTTTTTACCGTTAAGCAGAAACTTTTCATAATAAACATCGCTGACGTCCATCGCGTTCATTCGTTTCCATTCGTTTGTTACTTTCGTAGAAAAATGCCCTTGTTTTATGGCTTCAGCATAACTTTGTGTTGTTCCTTTTTTAATCGCAAACCAATCGTTGGCATTGTGTAGCATTCGCTGAATATTCTCTGGTTTCAAATCCGACCATTCGCTCAAAATAACTGGAATTGTCGGCAAATCGTCAATTCCTTTTCTGATAGTCGGATCGTCTTTTTTCTTGTTGATAATAAAAAGTCCATACAAACCAATTTGTTCCTGCAAACCAGAATGGCTGTGATACCAATAGGTTCCGTTTTGAATAATCGGGAAAGTATATTTGTGAGTCGTTCCAGGTTCAATCGGCATTTGAGTCAAATATGGAACTCCATCTTCTTTATTTGGTAGAAACAATCCATGCCAGTGCATCGAAGTCGTTTCTTTTTTTAATTCGTTGTGCACATAAATTTCTGCAATATCGCCTTCGGTAAAAGTCAAATTCGGCATCGGAATTTGTCCGTTTACAGCAATCGCCCGTTTTTCTTTACCCGAAAAATTGACAATCGTATCACGAACGTACAAATCGTAACGGACCACTTTTTGGGCTTTCAGCTGAAAAGCGATTAAGAAAAGTATAAAGAGGTATTTGATTTTCATGATAAATTATAATTTTAAATCGTTGGTTTACATTGAACACAATTTATTTTTAACACATAGAAACATAGATTTTTGTATCTAAAAAAGAGAATAAAAGAAACTAGTTTCCACGCATAGCTATGTTTGTTAATGCAAGTGAAACGCCTTTACGCACAATGCAAACTATGTTTCTATGTGTTTAAATAACTAAGCCCCAACCTACAATTTTAGATTTCGCAATCGCAAAGCATTTAAGATTACCGAAACAGAACTCAAACTCATAGCAACCGCTGCTAACATTGGCGAAAGCAAGATTCCTAAAAACGGAAATAAAATTCCTGCTGCAATTGGTACACCTAATGTGTTATAAATAAAGGCAAAAAACAGGTTTTGTTTGATGTTTGACATTACAGCTTGGCTCAGATTTTTTGCTTTTACAATTCCGTTTAAATCGCCTTTTACCAAAGTGATTTTAGCACTTTCTATCGCAACATCAGTTCCTGTTCCCATTGCAATTCCAATATTTGATTGAGCCAAAGCAGGCGCATCGTTGATTCCGTCTCCGGCCATTGCTACTACTTTTCCTTGCGCTTGAAGACGTTCGATTTCTTTCAATTTATCTTCAGGAAGACAATCGGCTTTAAAAGAACTCAAATGCAAATGATCGGCTACAGCTTTTGCGGTATTTTGATTATCTCCAGTCAGCATAATAACCTCAACACCTTGATCGATTAATTCTTTGATCGCTTTTGCGCTGTTTTCTTTAATCGCATCGGTAATGGCAATAAAACCCAAAACTTCTTTTTCAATAGAAATATACGAAATAGTTTTTCCTAAATTTTGTTCTGCAGTTACTTTGTTTTCTAAATCTGAATTAATCGAAACTCCGATTTCATCCATTAGTTTTTTATTTCCTAAAGCGACTTTTTTGCTTTCGATAGTTCCAAAAACTCCTTTTCCAGCAATAGTTTCAAAACCTTGAACTTCTTTTAGTCCACTGTTTTTTGCTTTCGCAAAATTGACTACAGCTTGCGCCAAAGGATGTTCGCTATGCTGATTTAAAGAAGCAATGTTCTGAAGCAGAAAGTCTTCATCATTATTTATGGCAAATATTTTTTCTACAGATGGTTTTCCTTCGGTAATGGTTCCTGTTTTGTCCGTAATTAAAACATCGATTTTGTTCATGTTTTCTAGGGCTTCGGCATTTTTTATTAAAATTCCGTTTTGAGCGCCTTTTCCAACACCAACCATTACTGACATTGGAGTTGCTAATCCAAGTGCGCAAGGACAAACTATAATTAGAACCGCAATGGCATTAATTAATCCGTAAACGTAAGCAGGTTCTGGACCGAATTTCGCCCAAAGAATGAATGTCAAAATTGAAATAAAAACAACCGTCGGCACAAAATATTTAGAAACGCGATCAGCTAATTTCTGAATTGGAGCGCGAGATCTGCTGGCATTATTTACCATTTCAATAATTTGAGAAAGCATGGTTTCTGAACCTACTTTTTCGGCAATCATTACAAATGATTTTGTTCCGTTTATTGTCCCAGAAATTACTGAATCTCCCACTTTTTTGTCTACAGGAATTGGTTCTCCCGTAATCATAGATTCGTCGATACTGCTTTCTCCAAAATAGATTTTTCCATCAACAGGAATTTTCTCTCCTGGTTTTACGCGTAGTAAATCGTCTTTTTTGATATTGTGAATGGATATTACTTTGTCAATTCCTTTTTCTACTAAAGTTGCTTCGGTTGGTGCTAATTTTAATAATTCTTTGATTGCGCCATTGGTTTGTCCATGCGCTTTTGCTTCTAATAATTGTCCTAATAAAACCAAAGTGATAATTACAGTCGCAGCTTCAAAATATAAATGGATTGTTCCATGATGCGATTTGAACTCGGAAGGGAAAATATCTGGAAAAAACATTCCAACGATACTAAATAGAAAAGCAACGCTGGTTCCAATTCCGATTAGCGTGAACATATTCAAATTCCAAGTAACAATTGATTTGTAAGCGCGAACGAAAAACATCCAACCTGCATAAAATAAAACCGGAATTGAAAATAGAAACTGAATCCAATTCCATTTTTCAATCGACATTATATTATAGAGTGGATTATTCGGAATCATTTCCGACATTGAAATAATGAAAATTGGAAGCGTAAACAAAATCGCGATTTTCATTTTCTTCAATAAATCAGAATAGGTTTTGTTTTCTTCACTTTCTGAAGCTTGCATCGGAACCAGATCCATTCCGCAAATCGGACAATCGCCTGGTTCGTTAGAAACAATTTCTGGATGCATTGGACATGTAAATTGTGTTGCTGTTATGGCGACTTGGGGTACTAAATCCATTCCGCAAACGGGGCAATCTCCGGGTTTGTTGTAGGTTTTGTCGCCTTCGCAATGCATTGGGCAATAATAAACGCCATTTGCACTGTGCTGATGCACTTTTTTAGTTTCTGTTTTATGATGCTCATGATTCTCTTTTTTATGACTAGAACAGCAAGATTTAGCTTCACCATGATTTTTAGGAGAATCCATTTCAATAGTATAATTTCCAGCCGCACCTAAAACTTCTTGGAATTTTTCTGTCGGAACATGTTTCTCCATTGTAATCGTAGCCGTTGGCGGATTTAAAGTTACTTCTGCCTGAACGCCTTCAACTTCGTTTAAAGTTTTTTCGACTTTTGTTCGGCATCCGTTGCACGACATTCCTGAAATTATATATTGATGAGTCATTGTATTGGTTTTTAAGTATTACAATGCAAATTTCTGAACTATGGTTGAGTTCGATTTGTATAATTTTGGGAATGATTTGTAAGATTTACTAAAGTTTTGTTTAACCGCAAAGAGCGCAAAGAGTTACGCAAAGGACGCTAAGTTTTTTTTCTGTTTTTGAGATTAAAAAGTTCGCAAAGCTTTGTGTTAAAATAGGTTTGCGAATTCTACATAAAACATAGTCCAAGGTTTCAACCTTGGGTACACAAAGATTGGGAAAAGATGCACTTTCAACGTTTCAATCTTGAATACACAAAGATTGAAACACTATACGTACCCAAGGTTGAAACTTGGGCTATATTCTGAATAAATTGTGAAGTCGTTATGTAAAAAGTTAGCCACAGATTAAAGGATTATCACAGATTTTTAAAATCCTTTTAATCCTTATAATCTGTGGCTAAATAAAACCTTTGCGAACTTTGCGTAACTCTTTGCACTCTTTGTGGTTAAATCAAAAACTATATATTCTCAATCTGAATACGTTTTTTATCTTTTGATTGTTTGAAAGAAGTAGGAGTAAAACCTGTGATTTTCTTGAATTGATTACTCAAATGAGCCACATTGCTATAGTTTAGAATATCGGCAATTTCGCTTAACGAAAGCTCATTGTAAATCAATAACTCTTTTACTTTTTCAATTTTCTGACTGATGAAATACTTTTCAATCGTAGTGTTTTCAATTTCCGAAAACAAATTACTCAACGAATTATAATCTTGATTCAGGTTTTCAGCCAAATAATCGGACAAGTTGATTTTGAGATCATTGTTTTTATGATGCACCAAATCGACAATCAGGTTTTTTATTCTTTCGACGGTTTTTGTTTTTTTATCATCGATTAAATCAAAACCTAGAGTTTGAAGATTTTTTAATAAAACTTCTTTTTGCTCGTCGCTGATTTCTTGTTCCAATTCAACTTCACCCAATTCAACAGCAACAGTAGGAAGTCCGAGTTTTTCCAACTCAGACTCCACAACCATTTTGCATCTCGCGCACACCATGTTTTTGATGTAGAGCTTCATCTTTATTTGATCGTTTCTACCACGTTTCCACAAGTCAACATTGAAGAACCATAATAAGGATTCTTAACTGCTTTTTCTTTGCTTAACCAATCAGCATCTGCCATTGGGCAATATTGTTTGTAGATTGGTTGTTCTGGATTAGAAACTTTTATTAAGTCGTAAGTGTTTTTAGATAAAGATTTAAAAGTTTCGCGTTGTTTTTTAAGATCTGTTGTACTCGAAATACTTTTAGCATCGGCAGTTAATTTTTTCACCACTTTCATCCAAACTGTATGTTCATTGCTTTTTAGTTTGTCCATTTTTACTGCAGTAATTGCTGTCAGTAAAGCCGCGGCTTTTGCGGAAGTCAATTTGCTGTCACTTTTAATAAGCGCATCTTTTACATTAAAATAAGCATCATAAACCGATTGAAGCTGACTAGCATCAACGATTTCTGTTGTTCCTGATTCTGATTTTACCGTATTCGCCTGAATATTGGTTGCACTAAAAACTACTGTTAGTACTGTTGCTAAAGCTATGATTGATTTTTTCATTGTGTATAATATTTGAGTAAAGGATTTAATTTCCTTTAAAATTAATTAAAAAAGTTGATTTCAAAAAGACCCAATATGGGCTGTCATAAGTACGATAATTATATTTTCGGCTTTAACCAAATAGAAGTAAATCCCGAAGAAATAGTAGAATTACTGTAAGATGAAATTGTGTTTTTTAAAGAAAAATTGAAAACATCGTTTTGTAAATCAAGATCATTTGAAGTCAAAATAACAAATTGCAACGCTGAAGTTGTGCATCCCGAATGACGACATTTCCCATCGCATGAATGTTTTTCCTCTTTAGTAGTTTTCTTTTTGCAGCATTTTTTAGAACAGCTGTTTTCTTCTTTAGAAGTCATTTCTTTGTGATGTTCCATATTGCATGCGTAAGTATAACTCGGATTCAAAAAGAAACTAAGTGTTGTAAAAAGCAGTATAATGTGGATTTTCTTTTTCAAAGAAATTGTTTTTGAAGTACAAATTTAGTTAAAAATGTTCGAGGAAATTACTTTTTAAGATTTCGCTAACTAGAGTTTCTTAAAATCTGTCGGTTTCATGTTTTTCCGTTTCTTGAAATAATTCGTTAAGTGACTTTCATCCGTAAAACCGAATTCGTAGGCAATTTGTTTAATGGGCAATTGATTGTTGTGAAATCTTTTTTCGATTAAAGTCGTTCTCAAATTATGAATGTATTCGCGATAGCTGATACTGAATGTTCTTTTGAAATAAGCGCTAAAATAAGTTTGAGCGATATTAAAATGTTCTGCAATCACTTTTACCTGAACCAATTTTGGCTGATAAATATTCTGATGAATATAATTAGCAATTTGTTCGCTATCCAAATGAGTCGATTTCATCTGCAGATTCATACCACGAATAGTTTCTTTAATTAAACCAAAAATGGAAAGAATCTGATAGAAAACAATTGGCGAAGAAGTAACATCAATATATTTATCGTAGGTAACAATGTTTTCGACAGTGTTTTTTAAAATCGTTTTGCAAGGTTCGTCAAACTTTAGAACCGTTTCCTTTAAGATTTTGTCTCGCATGAAACTTTCTGGAGTATTCACAAGAAATTCATCGCAAGTAAGGCTTTGCTTGGAGTCGAAATAATTATCTGTAAATTTTATAAAGATGAATCCGGTACTTTTCTTGATGTCAAAATAATGTTCGTCGTCTGGCGAAATCACAAATAAATCCCCAGCTTTGTAAGGCAGAAGATTATTGTTTAAATGATGAATGCCGCTTCCTTTCTTTATATAAATGATTTCATAATAAGTATGAGTATGTGGAGGAAGATGGAATTTCTCTTCTTCAAATTCATCAAGAACAAGCGTTTTAAACTGATTTAATTTTGGCATAACCTAAATGTACAATTTTATATCGCAAATTTACAATTTATTTCTCGCTTAACGGTGTTAATTTTGCCACGTAGAAATCTATTCCTTTCTACAGTTAATCAAAATGAAAAAAAGTCTTATTGCACTCTCTCTAGGAGGGTTAACTATTGGTATTACAGAATTTGTAATGATGGGATTACTCCCAGATATTGCTTCAGATATGAAAGTTTCGATTCCGGTTGCGGGATATTTAATTTCGTCTTATGCGCTTGGAGTTGTTATTGGAGCGCCTTTATTAGTAATCGCAGGAAGAAATTATGCGCCTAAAAAAATGCTTTTAATTTTAGCTTTAATGTTGGCGGTTTTTAATGCGCTATCTATTATTGCTCCCGATTATAATGTTTTATTTGCCTCTCGTTTTCTTTCGGGATTACCACATGGTGCATTCTTTGGAGTGGGAGCGGTAGTCGCAAGCCGTTTGGCAGACAAAGGAAAAGAAGCACAAGCAATTTCGATCATGTTTGCCGGATTAACGATTGCAAACTTAATAGGTGTGCCAATTGGTACTTATATAGGTCATCATTTTATTTGGCGTTATACTTTTGTATTAATTGCTTTTGTGGGATTATTGACCTTTTTGGCTATTTATTTATGGATGCCAAATCTGGAAAAAGGCGAAAGTGTTAATATGAAAACACAGCTTCAGTTCTTCAAGAAAACAGAAGCTTGGTTAATTATCGGAATTACGGCAATTGGTTTTGGAGGTCTTTTTGCGTGGATTAGTTATATTGCTCCTTTATTAATTAATGTTTCTAAGTTTGCACCAGAAGATGTTTCTTCGATTTTAATTCTCGCAGGATTAGGAATGGTTGTCGGAAATTTTGTGGGAGGAAAACTGGCAGATCGTTTTTCGCCTGCTCCAACTACTTTAGCATTATTAATGGTAATGTCTTTAGATTTGGTTTTAGTTTACTTCTTCTCATTTAATCAATATGTTTCATTGTTTTTAACTTTCTTAACGGGAGCTATTTCATTTTCGGTTATTGCGCCAATTCAGATGCTTATGATTCGTACTGCAAAAGGAGCAGAGATGATTGCTTCTGCATCTCTTCAAGGTAGTTTTAATATTGGTAACGCATTAGGAGCTTTTCTTGGCGGGTTGCCATTAGCAGCTGGCTTTAGTTATTCATCTCCAAATCTTATTGGAGTTGCAATGTCTATTATTGGAATGGTTATTACATTTATATTGATGAGGTTACATCAAAAACAAGTGCAAGTGCAAACTGCATAACTTTAAAAATATATTCTTTTTATAGCCCTTAACATTTGTTTAAGGGCTTTTTTTGTGTCTTTATTGAACGTTTATTTCCTTAAACAGCTATAAAAGATACGTTGCGTGCGAAAATTCACTTTAAAATTTGCGCTTTTTTTGACTATAAAAGTATTTTTTTTAGGATGATTTTAACTTTTTAAGTGTGAAAATTACACCTAATAATATCGTAATTAATATTCATGTAATCGATTGTTTTTTTTGCAATAATCGAATCAAATGAACGATTAATAATAATATATTTAATATTTTATATTGATTAAAATTGTATATCTCACATAAAAAATCAATAAATTTTTTGATATATAATTTTTTTTATGACTTTTTTATGAAAAATTATTTTTCGTTTAAAAAAATATCTATGTTTGTGTAATCGATTACAACTATTTTTTCATTGTTCGAAATCGATTAAGTAATAAGAATTCAACAGAGATAAAAATTAACCAATTTTAGTAAGAATTAAAAGGAATTAGTATGAAACAACAATACCTGTAAAAATTAGAATAAATGAATTGAAGTAACCACAAAAAACCACTTAAACAGAATTTAAAACTTTAATAACTTAAACAATCAACCATGAACTTTAAAGAACTATTAAACAAAGGAGCAGATTTTTGCTTTAAACTTGTTTTCTTACTGTGCTTATTGATCGGAAGTCAAGTACATGCGCAGACCACAACGATAGAGGGAACCGTGAAAGATGCTGCGGGACTTTCTTTACCGGGTGTAAATGTCTTAGAGAAAGGAACCAAAAACGGAACTTCTACCGATTTCGATGGGCATTTCAAGTTAAAACTAACGAACCCAAAAGCAGTGCTAAGCTTTTCCTTCATTGGATTTAAAAGCATAGACGCTTCTACAGATGGGAAATCTAAAGTAAATGTAACGATGTCCGAAGATTCTAACAACTTAAATGAAGTTGTTGTAATTGGATATGGAACTTCTAAAAAATCTGACTTAACAGGAGCTGTTTCTACCATTTCAGGAGCTGATCTTAAAAAAGTACCAGTAGCCAATGTTGCTGAAGCTTTAACAGGTAGAATTGCTGGGGTACAGGTAACTGCAGCAGAGGGGTCTCCAGATGCAGAGATTAAAATTAGAGTTCGTGGAGGTGGTTCACTTACTCAAGATTCTTCACCATTGATTATTGTGGATGGATTTCCTATTAATAGTATGAATGATATTTCTTCATCAGATATCGATTCCATGACTGTTTTAAAAGATGCTGCTTCAACTGCAATCTACGGATCACGTGGTGCAAATGGAGTAATTTTGATTACTACAAAAAGTGGTAAAGATGGAAAAATGGCGGTGAACTTCAATATGTTCTACGGTATGAAAACAATGGCTAAACAAATTGATGTTTTGGCACCAGAAGATTATACTAAATGGCAATATGAGTATGCTTTACTTTCTCAAAGCGGTACAAAAGTGCCTACTAATCCAGATTCATACACTAAATATTTTGGAAATTGGGAAGATCACGACATGTACAATGGTCTAAAAGGAGATAATTGGCAAAAGCAGATCTTTGGACGTACAGGCGAGGTGCAAAGCCGTGATTTAGGAATTAGAGGTGGAACGGATAAGCTTAATTATAACTTTAATTATGCTCATTACGATGAAAAAGCAATCATGGTAGGTTCAGATTACAGAAGAAATAACTTAGCATTAGCTTTAAAAAGCAAATTAAATGATAAGATTGATGTAGCTTTTACAATGCGTTATTCAGATACAGAAATTGACGGTGGTGGTGTAAATGAGCAAAATGAAAAATCTTCTTCTGATTCTCGTATGCGTACTATTGTAGGTTACGCACCGCTTCCTGTACAAGGTTTGACATCAGATGATACTACTGGAGACGGAACAGATGTTTTAATAAATCCTTTTACAGCAATATCAGATAATAACGCACAGCAGTTTCGTAAAAACTTTAATATGTTAGGAAGTTTTGGATGGGAGATTGTTGATAATTTGAAATTGAAAGTAGATTTAGGTTTAGATAATTCTAACATTACAGATTATCGTTTTTATGGAAGATCAACTTATTACGTAAATAATTCACCAGCAGCTACTTTGCAAGGTTTGCCTGCAATGATTATGTCAGACGGTAAACAAAAACGTTTTAGAAATGCTAATACGCTAAATTACGACTTCAAAAAAATAATGGGAGAGGATCATCATTTGACGGCTCTTGTTGGAGAAGAAAGTATTACCTATACTACAAATACATTAACAAATACAATACATGGGTATCCACGTTTCTTTGATTTTGAAAAAGCAAAAACACTTACAACACAAGGTGTTCCTCAAGCAGTAGATAATTATTACAGCCCTGATGATAGATTATTATCTTTCTTCGGACGTGCAAATTATGATTACAAAAATCGTTATTTACTTTCAGCTACATTCCGTGCAGATGGATCTAGTAAATTTTTAGGAGCAAACCGTTGGGGATATTTCCCAGCTTTTGCAGCAGGATGGAAAATATCTGAAGAAAACTGGCTAAAAAATAAAACTTGGCTAAGTCTTTTAAAATTAAGAGCGAGTTATGGTGAAGCAGGTAATAATAATATTCCTGTTGGACAGCAAATTCAAATTTTTCAATCGACACCCACAACATGGCTTAATGGAGTTACTAGCGTTTGGGCACCTTCTAAAACAATGCCTAATCCTGACTTGAAATGGGAAACAACAGTTACTCAGAACATTGGTTTAGATTTTTCATTTTTCAAAAATCGCTTAAGTGGTAATTTTGATATCTATAAAAATCTAACAAACGACTTATTGCTTAATTTCCCAGTTTCAGGAGTTGGATATGATTTTCAATACCGTAACATGGGACAAAACCAAAATAAAGGTTTCGAGGCTACTATAAATGTAGTTGCAATTGAAAAAGCGAAATATGGATTGAATTTTTCATTCAATATGGCAGTAAACAAAAACCGTATTAACTCATTAGGTATTATGAATGATTTTGGTGCAGCTACTAATTGGGCTTCTTCACAAATTGGAGATGATTATCTTATAGCGGTTGGCTCTTCGTTAGGAAGTATGTACGGCTACAAAAATGATGGAAGATATGAAGTTTCAGACTTTGATTATATTGGAGGAAAATATGTTTTAAAAACTGGTGTAGTTAGTACTTCTACTTCTTTGGTTGGCGACGGAAGTTCTCTTAAACCTGGAGACATGAAACTAAAAGATGTTAATGGTGATAAAGTAGTAGATGGTAAGGATAAAACAGTTATTGGTAATGTTAATCCTAAAAGTTCAGGAGGTTTTGTCATAAACGGTAATGCTTATGGTTTTGACTTAATGGCGGCTTTTAACTGGAGTATTGGTAATGATGTATACAATGCTGATAAAATTGAGTTTTCTACAGCTACAGCTTCTGGAAAATATAAGAACTTAAATTCTACAATGGCTGATGGAAAAAGATGGACTAACTTAGATCCTGCAACAGGCCAATTAGTAACAGATCCTACAGCATTGGCAGATTTAAATGCTAATACAACGATGTGGTCTCCATATATGAGACAAGCTATCTTTACTGATTGGGCGGTTGAAGATGGATCTTTCTTAAGATTGAATACGTTGACATTAGGGTATACAATGCCTGAGATGTTTACATCTAAACTTGGAGTTTCTAAATTGAGATTTTACTTGACAGGAAGCAATATTTTTGTTTGGACTAACTATTCTGGTTCTGACCCAGAAGTTTCAACAAAAAGAAAAACTCCACTTACTCCTGGGGTTGATTCGAGTCCTTATCCAAGAAGCAGACAAATGATTTTTGGTATGAATCTTAATTTCTAATTTAAACGATTACAAAAATGAAACATAAAATAATAATAGCGGGATTGATAATTTCGGGTTTATTTAGTTCTTGCCAGCAATTTGAAGATGATTACCTAGATACACCTGCAAAATCAACATTAGAGCCATCTTTGATCTTTTCTGAAGTAGCACTTGCAAAAGGAGCTGTTGATGGGATTAAAGTACCATTTGCTGAAACAAACTCTTATAGAGGGAGATTTTTACCATATTACGGACTTAATACTGACGTAGAATGGTTTGCTGCTTCACAAACGGCAGGAGACAAAGCAGATCTTTGCGTTTATGATCCTAAACCAACCAATACCGAAATGAATACTACCAATAATGCTTTTGCAATGATGTATCAAGGTATTGAGCGTGCCAATATTTGTATTGTAGGTTTACGTCAATATGGAAACCCTGTGGCTGGTAGCGAAATGGGACAGTTATTAGGAGAGGCTTTAACTCTTAGAGCAATTTATTATGCTGATTTACTTAAAACTTGGGGAGATGTTCCAGCTCGTTTTGAACCAATATCTACAGCAACTTTATATTTGCCTAAATCAAGTAGAGATGTTATTTATAAACAAATAATTGCAGATTTAGGAGAAGCTTCTACATTGGTTGCTTGGCCTAATCAAACTTCATATACAAGTACAGTAGAACACGTTAATAAAGCTTTTGTAAAAGGATTTAGAGCACGTTTGGCTTTAGCAGCAAGTGGTTACCAGCAATATCCTGATGGAGTAAGAAGAAGTAATGATCCAGATCTTTCAGTTGGTGCTATGTATGCATTGGCATTAAAAGAATCTCGTGAAGTAATTCAAAGTGGTTCAGCTCGTTTAGAATCTACTTTTGAAGGATTATGGAGAAAATACAACGAAGAAGTTACTACAGCAGGAGGAGAATCTCTATGGGAACTTCCTTTTTCTGACGGACGTGGTAGAATGTTGTTCACGTTCGCTGTAAAACATACCGCTGCTGCAGATCAATTTCAAGCTAATGGTGCTAACCGTGGAGGTGTAGCTGGACCATTACCATTTGTTTTCTACGATTACGATCAAGCAGATACTCGTAGGGATGTTACTTGTGTACCTTATAAATATGGTGCAGCAGTTAATGGAATTGCAAAACAAGAATTAGGTTCATTAGATACGTGGTATTTTGGTAAATACCGTTACGAATGGATGAAACGTTATGTGACATCGACAAATGATGACGGAGTTAATAAAATGTACATGCGTTATGCAGAGGTGCTTCTTATTGCTGCTGAAACGGCAAACGAATTAGAAGGACCAAGTGCAGCAGCACCTTATTTAAAAGAAATCCGCAGAAGATCATTTGCGGCAGCTAATCAGGCTGTAAAAGTTGACGCTTATGTAGATGGTTTAACTAGTAAGGATGCAATGTTTAATGCTCTTGTTTTGGAGAATAAATATGAATTTACAGGAGAAATGGAGCGTAAGCAAGCGCTTATTCGTTGGAATTTGCTTAAAGTAAAATTAGACGAAGCAAAACAAAAAATGGCAGAATTATCAGCTCGCACGGGACAATATGCCGATGTGCCTACAACTTTGTATTATAAATATAAAGCGGATAATGTAAGTTTAGATATTTACGGACTTAATAAAGGAGAAACTACAAATCCGGGAGTATTGTATTCATCAACTTCATGGACTTGGACAGGAACAGCTGCAGATACTAAGATAGCTTCATTGTATAAACCAGGGGTTAATCCTGACAATAGACAATTTTGGCCAATATGGCAAGTGTTTATTAGTGCAAGTAATGGTCAATTAAAAAATGATTACGGTTATGAAAATCTTTAGAAATTAATAATCAATTAGAAGTTATTATGATGAAAACAATAAATATATTTAAAGGATTAATAACCGTATTACTTCTTTCGATTGCTGTTTCTAGCTGTGAAAGTTATAATGAAGAGTTATTAGATGGTATAGGAAATACAAGAGAATTTTCTCCAATTGGACTTAAAGCTACTATTAGAAATAAAACGATAGTTGAATTGGATTGGACAGTTAAAAAAGGTGAAAATGCAGATCATTTTGTAGTAGAATTTAGTGCAGATGATCCTAATTTTGGTACAATTTATAAAACTATAAATGTCGCACCAACGCAACTTCCTATTCAAGTGGCACTAGAAGGAGAAACAACGTATTCTATTAGAGTAAAATCTGTTACTTCAGGATTAGAAGATTCTAAATGGTATGTTATAACTGCAACTACATTATCAGAACAAATAATGTTCCCAGTTCAAGATGCAGATATTGAAGCAACTCAAGTTACATTAAGATGGATTCCAAATAGCACGGTAACACAAATTACGGCTATGCCTGGAAATATCGTACACACTGTTACAGCAGCTGAAAAAACAGCTGGGGCGGCTACTTTAACAGGCTTAACACCAGAAACTGCTTATACAGCAACTTTATTAAACGGTACGAAGAAAAGAGGTGATGCAACATTTACAACAGGAATAGACATTGGAACAGGAATATTAGTAAAATTAGGAGATGATATTCTTCAAAAAATTGCTAGCGCACCTTCTGGATCTGTTTTAGTTTTCATGCCTGGTGATTATACAGCTCAAACAGGAACTATCGCAGTAAATAAAACTTTAACGCTAAGAGGTTTAAGACCTGGTGATAAACCAAAACTTAAATTTAATTTCACACTTGGTAACAATCCTAGTAATGCAGGTGAGTTGGTTAGTTTCTCTTTAATAGACGTAGATTTGAGTGGAGTAGGAACAACGGGTGGTGCAATTACAATTGGTACAACAGGCACTACAAATTTAGGAGATGTTTTAATTAGCGGCAGTTATGTTCATGATTTCCCATCTCAATTAATTTATGGAAATACCTCAGCAAGATTAAAATCGTTCACTGTAGATAATAGTATTGTTGAAAATGTAAACACTAATGCAGGTGCTGATTTTATCGACTTCAGAACTACTTATGTGGCAAGTGTTTCTTTAACAAAAAGTACATTCGATACTTGTTCTTCTCGTGATTTCATACGTTTAGATGCAGCTACAGGATTATCAGGAACAGGCTTGACAAGCAATGTGACAATTGATGCATGTACAATTTATGCGCCTACACTTCCAGCAGCAAGTAGAATCTTGTATGTGCGTTTTGTTTCAAATGTATTAGCGGTACGTAATACAATATTAAATGTGGGATCGGCAGTTTATACAAATACTACAGCAACAGCTGCACCAACGTTCTCAAATAATAATAATTTCAATTCGCCTAATTTACAGGTTACAACAAGCAACAATAGACCAGATGCTTCTGCAACTGTACTAGATCCTCAATTTACAAATGCACCAAATGGTGATTTCACAATTAAAAATCAAACATTAATTGATAGAAAAGTGGGAGATCCTCGTTGGATAAAATAAGAATTCATGGTTAATAAATAGAAAAAGCGGTATGCATTAGTTTGTGTACCGCTTTTTTGTTAGTCTTAGTTCCAGTTTTCAGTCTCAGTTTTCAGTCTCAGTCTCAGTCTCAGTCTCAGTCTCAGTCTCAACAAACTAAAAACCGTGACTGCTACTGAAAACTAATTTTTCATTCAATAACGAAATCAAATTTTTGTAATAGCCCTGCGAGTGCTGCATGAGAAACTTTGGTTCCTTTAATTTTATTTTCAGATGGATCGAAAGCATAATTTCTCGAAGTTCTAAAATCAGCTTTCTCTAGAATACTTTCCACGAAAGTAGCACTAGAAAGATCGCAGTTTTTAAAAACAGCTAAAGATAAATCAGTATTCGAGAAATCGGTTTCTTTTAGAGAACAATCGGAGAAGTTGGTTTTCTTTAATTTTTTATAAATGAAAGTCGAATAATCTAAAATACAATCTTCAAAATTCATCGAAAATAAAAAGCTGTTGCAGGCACTAAAGTCCAATCCCATCAATTTACAACCAATGAATTTGATGTTCTTTAGTCCAGTATTTCGTAAAGTTGCCAAAGAAAGGTTACAATTTTTGAAAGTACAATCCAGAAAATCGTTATGACTTAAATCGCTTTTAGAAAAGTTGCAATTAATGAATTCGCAGTTTACAAATTCGGTATTGGCTAAACTTTGTTCTGAATAATCAATCGTTTCAAAAGTTCGGTTTTGATATAATTTTGATTCCATAAAAAAATAAAAAAGGCGTATAAAAGTTTTATTCTAATTCGATACAATCGAAAATAGTATTGTTTTGAAGTAATTCAGCAACATTTAATTCGCTGTCAACTCGAAGGATATTGTCACAATCTTCAAGATCAAAATTCCACTGAGATTGAGGTAATAATTGATCTAAAAGGATAGAAGCCGACTCAAATTTAGCCTGGCTGTCAACGGAAGTTTTAAAAACATAAATCATAATTTGCATTTTTGAGCAAGCAAATTTCTGAAAAACCTCAACATATTTGTTAGGATTCTGTAATCAATAATTAGGACTTATCAATCAATTTTCTGTATCTAATAGGTGAAATTCCTTCTAGTTTTTTAAAAAAACGACTAAAGTAAGATTGATCTTCAAAGCCTACTTGCGTTGCAATTTCGCCAATAGAAAGTGTAGTTTGGAATAGTAAATATTTAGCTTCTAATAATATGCTGTCATCAATCCATTTTACGGCAGATTTTCCGGTAACTGTCTTTACGCATTTGTTTAAATGGTTTGGAGTGACATTGAGTAAAGAAGAATAATAATTAACCTGATGCTGTGTTTTAATTTGATCGTGAATCAACTCTTTGAATTTTGCAGTAATCACTTCCGCAGCCGAAATACTTTTAGCCGTTTTTTCGGCATTTTTATTCATTTCATAAAACAAGGTAATCAAGTACGATTGTACAATATTCAAATCTGTAATAGTAGTTTCTGAATATTCCTTTTTCAATCGTTCTAAAATATTTGTAATAGAAACAATATCTTCTGGAGCCAATTTTATTTTTGGACTTCCCGAAATTTTCAAGAAATCAAACTCATTAAGCAGTTCACGGCTTCCGTATTTCCGAATTAAAACATCAGGATGAAACTGACAGATGTAACCGCTATGTATATTATTGACATTATCCAGAGAAAAAATCTGACCTGCGGGAACCATTATTATTTCGTTATCAGTAGTTGTATATTCCTGATAACCTAATTTCATTACATGTTGTCCAGATGAAATAAAAATTAAAGTATGGCAGGAATGTTTAGAAGGCGGAACAGGATGCTGCATGTGCATAATTTCCTCAATTTCAAGACAGAAAAAATGATCCGAATTGGATTTGAAAAGTAAATGAATCGGATTGTCTTCTCCCAGAAATTTTTCTCGGAAACCTTTCGCTTCGTACGTTTTTATTTTTTCTGCTGGCTTTGTTTTCATCTTCAATAATATAATCTAAAATCAAGCAATTTGCAGAGATTGTAATGTTTACTGTAAAGATCTTCAACCACTTCAAACAGATTGTCGTTTTCCTGATACAGACTAAAAAAAGCTTTGTCAATTGTACTGCAACTCGCAATTTTATTATAAGTAGAACCATAACCAGAAATGGCTCTTGCTCCCGTGATATCTAAGAAATATTGCGCTTCTTCTTCGTTTAAGTCTAAAACTTTAAGATTCGCAAAATGAATAATTTTTCCTTTCATTTTTCCTTCAAAAAGTTCGGCAATTTCTTCAATACTGTAGTAATAATCGTGAAGGCAGATATTGTTTTGTTGTCCTGGCATGGCCAGATAAATGATTTCATAATCTTTAAAATTATGATCTTCATACAACAGAATGTTCAAACTTTCTTCCAGACCTTCAATCGTGTCGCAGGTTTTGTGAATGCTCGAAATCCCTTGGTCAATAGCCAGTTCTTCCAGACATTTTACCACATGAGTCGGGTTATGATCGTCTATATCTCGGACACCTTCAAGGCAGAAAATAAATTTTTCATTATCCATGCAGTTTCTCTTTCTGGTTTTTAAAGATTAAAAATGTTTTACGGGTTCTAACAAAAGTATTTTTTCTGAAACAAAATCCACCATATATAGCAGACTTTAACGTGTTTTTTAGATTTTAAATTTAGGTTAGAGCCACGTAAACTTTAAAGCGTATTTTTGTAAACCGAAAATAAATTACGCATGATACAAATTAACCAAACGGCATCTTTTGCCGTTGAAGATATATTGTTCTGTTTTGCTTTAGAATCTGAAGCAGCAGAAGTTTTTAAAGGACATAATGTTTTAATTACAGGGATTGGAAAAGTAAACGCAGCTTACGAATTGTCCAAAGCGATTCTAAAGAAAAAGCCTTCTTTAATTATAAATCTTGGATCAGCAGGAAGTAGTTGTTTTCAAAAAGGTGATGTTATTTGCTGTACTAAATTTGTACAAAGAGATATGGATGTTCGTGGTTTAGGATTTGCACAATTTGAAACACCACTTTCTGGTTTGCCTCCAGTTTTAGAATATGGTTTATTAATGGACAATCTTCAAGAAGGAATCTGTGGAACTGGCGATAATTTCGAAATGGGACATTGCTCGGATGCCTACAATGTGGTTGATATGGAAGCCTACGCTTTAGCGATGATAGCAATGAAAGAAAATATTCCGTTTTTAAGTTTAAAATACATTTCAGACGGAGCCGATGATAATGCCGCAGAAGATTGGACCGTTCAAGTTCATAAAGCGGCAATTGCTTACGGTAAAATCTTAGGGTTGATTGAAGAGACAGAAGCCATTTCTTAATTGAAGTGGCTTTTTTGATTTTAAAATATTGATCAGTTTAATAAGATGCCACTTTGCGAGCACGAGCGGGACGCTCGCGCTAGCGTTTAGAGATACTGTTTCTGCTAGCGCGAGCGTCCCGCTCATGCCTACTTGAATTTAAAATAGATATAAAAAAGTACATCTACCCCCCTTAAAAAGAAAAATCTCCCACCTCTTTTTTTCTTATAAGCGCTATTTTGCAACACATTCGATTGATTTTTTTCATAGGTTTATTGCAATTAAATGATTCGGATTTTATTAAATTTCGTTTATGCAGTACATTAGAATCTACTTTTTAAGTTTTATTTTATTTCTTTCTCTTCCTTTTGGCTCAAAGGCGCAGGAATCCGATTTGTATTTTGATCATATCAATTACGATACGAGTTTTTCGCAGAGTATGATTTCGAGTATTCATCAAACCAAAAAAGGATTTATCTGGATTGGAACTGCAAATGGTTTGATTAGTTACGATGGTTATGATTTCTTGCGATATGTTTACAACAAAGACATTCTCAACAGTATCAGCAACAATCATGTGAATGTGATTTTAGAAGATAACGAAAGACAAATCTGGATCGGAACCAATAACGGTTTAAATCTCTATAATAAAAACGAAAGAAGCTTTCTAAGAGTTGATGTTCAGAAAATAAAAGGCGGACGAAACTATATTTCATCCATCATTCAAGACGATCAAAACCAAATCTGGATTGGAACTTTTGGCGGAATTAAAAAACTAAACAAACAAAAGTATGTATTAGAAGAAATCTCCAACGATCATAATTCGCCCTTTAGAAAAAGCAGGGTTTTGTCTTTGTTTTATGATAAAAATTATGGTGTTTTGGTTGGAACTTCTAAAGGTTTAGAATGTTTTGATCCTAAAAATGGTTCAAAGAAAGTTTTACCAAAAACATTAACGGAAAATGAATTTTTACTAAAATCCAAAATCTGGAAAATCATTAAAGAAAAAAATGGCGATTTATGGTTTGCAACCGAGGCAAATGGCGTTTTCCGTTATGATGTCGATAAGAATTTGGTCACCAATTTTCTGCTGAATACGAGCAACAGAAAAAGTCTGTCTTCCAATTGGGTAAACGATATTGTTGCGGTTGACAATAATACGATTTGGTTTGCTACAAAAAATGGGTTGTGTGTTTACAAAAAAGACCGAAATGAATTCACCAAATACGGACATAATCCGTTGCAGAGTTACAGCCTTTCAGACGATGATGTAAAATGTTTTTTAAAAGACCGTCATAATGATATTTGGGTCGGAACAAATGGGGGAGGAGTCAATTTTTTTCAAAAAACAAATACCAATTTCACTAATGTACGAGAAGTGGTAAAACCCAATTTCGGATTAAACAATGCCACAGTAAATGCAGTTGCAAGAGAAAATGACGGTTCAATTTGGGTCGGAACAAACGGTGGCGGTTTAAATTATCTTGATTTTAGAAACAATAAAAGCGCTTCGTATTTTATTGAGGGTTATGATTTTGACAAAAGCATTAATATGATTACGGCTTTGGTCAATCAGAACGAGCAGAATTTATTTTGTGGGACTTTCAATGGTTTGTTCAAATTCAATAAAAACAGTAAATCGTTTCAATTTATCTCGCTTTCGCGGAAGGATTCCAAAGAACGAGAACGCCCGATTACTTCTTTATTAATGGATAATGAAGATTTGTGGGTGGGAACCAATGGAAACGGTTTAAAGAAAGTAATGCCCGATGGAACGGTAGAAATTTACATGGCTGACGGAAGTTCTAATTCCCTCAGCGATAATTTTATTACCGATATAGTAAACCGAAAAGACGGACTTTGGATTGCCACACAATACGGTCTAAATTATTTCGATAAAAAACTAAAACAAGTTACCAGAGTTTTTAAAGCCGGACCAAAAAGTGGTTTGTCCAATAATAGTTTAACGGTCATGTTTACCGATTCGAAAAACCGATTTTGGGTAGGTGCAGAAAGTGGAGGCGTGAATATTTTTGATGAAAAGAAAGGACGATTCTTCGAAATCAACCGCTCGATGGGGTTTACAGATGAAACCATTAAAAGCATTTCAGAAGATGCACAGGGAAATATTTGGATCAGTGACAATAATCTGCTTTATAAAATTGAAACTAAAAAGATCAATGCGGTTTTTAATATCAAGGATTTTGAGATCACTTCTTTTTCTTCAAAAGATGGTTTGAAGGTAAAACAATTTTCAACCAATTGCAGTTCAAATCTCAATGCAAAAGAACTTGTTTTTGGCTGTTCGAATGGTTTAATCGTTTTCAATCCTTCAAAATTGATTAAAACCGAAGACAAATCGCCAATTGTTTTAACGAAATTGATCGTCAATAACGAAGAAATTAAACCCGGAAATAAAGAGGTTTCTTTAGAAAAACGAATCAGCGAAACTACAGAAATCACTTTGAAACATGATCAAGGTTATATTGGTTTGGAGTTTAGTGCGATGAATTTTATTTCGCCAGAAAAAAGTGAATATGCTTATAAATTAGAAAGTTCGTTCAACAAAGACGAATGGCATGTGATAGGTTCGCAGCATTATATCAATTTGACAAATTTGAATTCGGGAACTTATACGCTGAAAATCAAAACGTCAAATGGAGGAGGAGAATGGAATCCGACGATTAAAACTTTAAAAATTATCATGTTACCGCCTTGGTGGAAAACGTGGTGGGCGTATTTGTTTTACATTGCCTTATTGGCTGGGGCTACGGTTTTATTATTCCGTTTTTTTAGAAATCGTGAATTATTGAAACAGGCCTATTATCTGGAACAAGTTGAAAAGGAAAGACAAGAAGAATTGTATAAAATGAAATTGGATTTCTTTACGAATGTTTCGCACGAAATTAGAACGCCTTTAACGCTCATAAGCGGACCGGTAGAAGAACTTTTGAGCGGTGCCGAAAAGAATTCGAATCTCGAACATAAACTAAAAGTCATAAAAAGCAATTCGGATCGATTACTGAAATTGGTCAACGAACTGATGGATTTTAGAAAAGCCGAAAAAGGAAGCATGAAAATCTATTGCGAACAGCAGGATATTGTGTCGTTCTGTTTTGATATTTACGAATCGTTCCGCGGGTTTTCTGTAGAGAAAAAAATCGATTATAAGTTTGTACTTAATATCAATACAGCTTTGGTTTATTTTGATAAAAATCAGATGGAAAAAGTAATTTATAATCTGCTTTCAAATGCTTTTAAATTTACGAGCAAAGGCGGTAAAATTACTTTGGCAGTAGAACAAAAAGAAGATGCTGATGCTATCGAAATCAAGGTAAAAGACAACGGAATAGGAATTCCAGAAAACAGGAAAAAGAAAATCTTTAAGAACTTTTTCCAGTTAGACGAAAGAGGAAGCGCTAATTTAGGCAGCGGAATTGGTCTGGCGCTCAGTAAAAGTATTGTGGAGCTGCATCACGGAGAAATCAAAGTACAGACTGAAGAAGATCCTAATTTTAATACCATTTTTACGATTACATTAAAAAAAGGGAAAGAGCATTTTAAAAAGTCTCAAATTGTAGAAAGTGCTGTTAAGATTGAAGAAAATGCCAATCCAATTTCTGATGTTAAAACAGAAATCGACCTTTACGAACCAGAATATCTGGAGGATGAAAACACTTCAAAAAAGACGGTTTTAGTGATTGAAGACAATGAAGAAGTGCTTTCGTTTGTGTATGATATTTTATACGCTGATTATAAAGTTTTGAAATTTACAGATGGTATAAAAGCGTTGGAATATATGGAAAAAGAAATTCCAGATTTAATTGTAACCGATGTTATGATGCCTGAAATGGACGGTTTTGAATTGTGCCGAATTTTAAAAACAAGCCAAAACACCAATCATATTCCTGTTATTTTATTGACTGCAAAATCATCTACTTTAAATAGAATCGAAGGACTTTCAACGGGCGCAGATGCTTACATTTCAAAACCTTTCAGCATTGAAGAATTAAAACTGACGATTGCTAATCTTTTATCAGCCAAAGAAATCATGCGTCAAAAATATGGTGAAGGTTTTATTGGCGATGCCGAACAAGAAAATGTAAACACGCCAGAAGGTTTATTCGTAAAAAAACTGACTCAAATTATTGAAGCCAATCTAGACAATACAGATTTTGATGTAAATGATTTAGTCAACGAAATCGGAATGAGCCGAACGGTTCTTTATAAAAAAGTCCAAACACTAACGAATCATTCGGTTGCTGGTTTCATCAAAAACATGCGTTTAAAGAAAGCTGCAAGTCTTTTAGCCAACACCAGTTATTCTGTTTCTGAAGTAACGTATATGGTTGGTTTTAGTGATCGAAAACACTTTAGTAAAGAGTTTAAGAAGTTCTATAATCTTTCGCCGACTGAGTATAAAAGTTCTCATGTGCACAATTAAAATTGCATTTAATCCTTAATAAATTTGGTGAAAATAATTCACCAAATTTATTTATGTTTTGGATTAATCAAGTTCTTTTTTTTAGTTGAATTTATTTCTCAATGTGAAACTTGGGGTCAATAGTAATTAGGAGTTTTTTGAAAATCTGTATCAATCCATTTCGAACGGATTTTAGAATTAGTGTCATGGCATCAAAATTTTCAACTTCTTTTTTTGTTTTTATGGCAATAATATTACTGATTATTGAAATTCCGTCACTTACAATAAGTAGATCCATTACAACAGTTACAAACCAGTTAAAGTTATAATTCAAACCTTTGCTCATAAGTGCTAATGCGGTTGGAATTAATAAAACAGCTAGTTTAGAAACAAATCCAACAGCTAATTTTTTAAAAGTAAAATGATTATTTAATACAATGGTTTTAGTAACGCCTAAAAATGTATCCATTATCATTAAGTAAAACAATACTTTGACAATTCCTGTATCCATTTCTAAGTATATAAAAATTGCATAGAGAAGCAATTTTAGTTCGTTTGCATATTCTGAAATTTTCTGTATCATTTTTATGTTTTTTGAAGGTTAATAAGAGGAGATAAAAAAATCTTTTGGGGATTAATTTCCCCAAAAGATCAATTAATTTTAAATGAAAATCTTATTAAAAAGGTTCTTCAGGATTAAAAGGTTCTACTTCTTTGTTGTGAGCAACAATGCCAGAAATAATATAATTATCTACAGTTTCAACATCCAATACTGCTACTTCAAGTGGTTCTTCTTTAAACACAATTGATTCAATAGGTTTTGGATTTCCTGATTTATCAATTAAAAGCATGTTTTCTGAAATGTTTTTCACATTTAACCATTTTACATTTTCACCATCTTGCGTAATTAACAGTGGATGTTCTCCTGTAACTTTTAGAGTATTGTCTACTGTTTTAATTTCGTAATAAGCAGGTTGTGTGCTTGTATGTTTAGCTACGACAGTTACTTCTGTTTTTGTGGCTTCGTTTAAAAGTCCGTTCCACAACATGTAATCTCCGTCAGATTCGTCAATTTCATTTGGGAAAGCAAATCCTTGCAATTTATCTCCAACTACAACATTTTTCAATTTTTTAGAATGTCCTGTTGCCATTGTTACTGGGGATTCTATATCAAAACATGATGGAGTTCCTGTTGTTATTATGACTTCTTCAGTAAATCCTGAATAATTTCCTGAAGCATGCAATGATCTTACTTTGTATAAATAGGTAGTATTATTTGTCCCATTATCATAATAGTAAGGTTTTATTCTTGGAGAGGTACCTCTTGAACTAGAAGTTCCACCTGGAGTTCTTCGCCAGATATCATAGGAGATTACAGCGGGATCAACGGGAAGATCCCAGTTAAGATATATTTGATTATTTTGTAATTCAATAAAAAGGTTTTCAGGTTTAATTGTACTTATATCTGCAGTGGTTACCTCTAAAGTTTGGCTTGGAGATGAAACATTTCCTGCAATATCTTTTGCAAGGACGGTGAAACGATACAAAGTGTTTGCATTTAAATTGTAAGTAGTGTAAAAAAGAGTAGTTCCAGACACCTCGGCAAAAAGCTGCCCATTTTCGTAAATTAGATATTTATCAACTCCAACGTCATCAGTTGATGCTGCCCAGCTGAAATATGCGGTTGAAGTTGTAACGTTTAACAAGGTTAAATTAGTTGGAGTTGTTGGAGCTGTTTTATCGCTTGGCTTACCTGTGTATTCAATAAAATTGACAACTCTATATGGGTTAAGAGTGTTTAAAGAAAAATAAATGTTTGGTGTACTTGAAACTATAGCTACAGATTCTAAATTTTCTCCTAATTCTTCCTTACCAGTTGAAATTACTAATTTTCCAGAAGTTCCTTTTGATGTGTTTTGAGAAGAAGTGTATCCAGTTGCAGGAACGGGAACAGAGCCAGCAGAAGATTTTGTCCCACTTGCTTTGCCTAAAACATTAAATTCATCTTCTCCCGTATCAAACCCTACTGGCATTCTTCCTTTCAAAGGAACATACTCTTCCCAACCTTCAGGGAAAGGTGCTGGTTTGCCCCAAATAGCAATCATTCCAATAGGTATTGCTGACGATTTTTCTGTTTCTAATTTGGTAATTCGACTAAGTAATGAGTTTAATAAATTAGTGCTTTTAGTAACTTGTTTTGCATCATCTATTAGTAATAAAGAATTTGCAGAACTAGCAGAGGTTGTAAAATCTGTAGTGTTTGTATTTAAGTTGTCTAGATATAATTTTCCTCCAATAGTGGTGTTCTGCCAATCTGAAGCATGATTTAAAGTAAGATTTGTTTTTGTCTCATCACTACTATCTACCAGTGCCCTTCCTAAATGGTCATCTGGATGTAATATTCCTCGTCTTTCTTCAGATCCAAATTTCAAGTCAGCAGCTCTTATATTTGCGTAAAAATTTTCAAGTGTGTCTAATTTTGATAGATGATATTCTCCTAGATCCAAATCACCCTCCATAGCCTTTGAACCATCCAAAGGAAGATAAGTTTTGCTTAGAGTATCGATATCTGGTACTATCGAAAAATCTCTTAAATTATAAAAATTATATATTTTTACCTTTTCGTCTTCTGAATTTTCGATTGTTTTGTTATTGTAATCGGACTGATTAATATATACTGCATCATAATCATAATAAGCCGTTTGCGATGTACCTGCTCCAAAGATTAAATTGGTTCTGGTTCTGGTAGTTCTTAAATAATCATCTACTGAGGAATTATTAATTGGATACAAAATTCCCTGAAGTTTTGTTACTCCTGTTGCATCTTCTTCATCTTGATGAATTACGGCCCAGCCTTTTGATTTGTCAGTTGCGTGAGCTATTAGATAATTGGTATCTGTTTTAAGACCCAAATGACTTTTAAATGCCTCATATAATTCAGACCTGTAAGCGGTCTGAAGTCTCTCTAAAGTTTCCTGTTCAAGAGGAAAACCTCCAGGATGACTAAAATTTACTTGTTTCATTTTTATTAATTTGTTGTAAGTGTTATTTTTATTCCAAATAATTTTGTACAGAGTAGCAATAGGTTTCGTAGCTCTTTCCTGCTAACTTGTAGAAATTGAGAAGATTATGGTATTCTCTAGTCGCCACATTTATAGCTTCTGTTGTTTTGTAACTACCTTCTTTAGATTCTATTCGAAAAGTTCCGTTTGTTATTAGATTTTGAGGTATAAATACTCTGAAGTTGGCATAATTTACCTTAGTGTAATCTTTGCGATGAGCCAGATAGACAGGTTTGTTGTCCTTGTTTTTCTTATATTCATCATTAGTGAAAATTTTCATTAACGGAATTCTGATATCTCCTTGGACTTTTTTTCCATCTTCGTCGGTTTTATCCGGTTCGTAATATTCTTTATGGAGATAGAGATATTGTAATGATGGTTTTACAGATTCGTCAATATAAATTAATCCTTGTTTTTGTTTTTGGTCAATGCTGAAATTCGGATTGTAGTTTTTATCAACATTAAAAGCTTCGTTGAGCACTTTTTCAAGATAAATAACCTGACCGGTATGCTGCATTTTGTAAAGTGTCTCTTCGTAAATGGTATGAAGTGGCGTCAGCAGCACATCAAGCCAGTCAAAATGAGTTTTTTTCCTGAGAATAGGAGGGATGAGCCATAACAAAAGCTTTTCCCATTTTAAAATGGTGTATTGATTCATTGTAAATATATTAGACTATTTATTGTTTATCTCTATAAAATGTATACGGAATATAATTGACCTCAACTTCAAGAGCATCAAGATCAAAGTAACCTGCTCTTGGAATAAAATATTCGATATTACTCACATCATTTATTAGAGGATTTTCCAAGTCGCTAGGATTTTTAGCTATTGAAGTTTTTACATTTTTCAATACTGGAATTTTGACACCTTCGGCCTTTTGAATGTCATCAACAAGATAAGTTTTGACAAAAGCACCATTGAATTCAATGTTTTTTAAATGATTTTTTATCGCGTCCAAAACTGGGAATGTATCTGGTTTTGTGATTAATGAACCATTCAAATCTGAAACCGATCCGTGATTGTTTATTTTGTCAACTTCTGTAGCAGTTAGTTCTCTACTTAAGCTTTTTAGTTGATAGTATTCGATATCCTGTGGGTCAACGTAAATACTCAAAGGATCTACATAGATATTTAAATTTAATTTTAAAATATCTCCATCATCAGAAGTGATATAAACCTGATTTCCTGCATCTTTAATTTTTGCAATATATTCCTTGAAAGCAAAAAGTTCATTTGGAACATCAATTCTTGCAATAGAATCTCCTTTTTGAGTTGCCACTTTTATAAAAACAACACCCACTTTATTGTGGAAGTAATCAGAAAATATTTCTTCTACATCTTTGCTTGGATTTATAACGGTTTCCAAATCAATTTCACTTACAGCACAGTATTTTATGATTTTGTATTTTTCAAGATCATCATCAAGACCAGTAGTGTCAAATTGATAAGAACCGTCTTTCCAGATAATAGGAACAACATCCTTGCTTGCGTCAGATGTCAATGGCGCTCCGTAAAGAAAATTTAAAGATTGTTCACGATACCAGTTTAAGGTATGTGGCCTTGAGATTAAGGCGTTTTTTTCTACTATTTTTTCATGAACCCAAATAGCGGTAGCCATGATGTTGACCCATAATTTCCAAATACTTGCTTTGGAGTTGTTGTCTAGGCCATTGAGGGAACTTTGTTTCCCTTTTTCAATCAGAATTTCGTTCTGAATTTCAGCAATTGTACGTGCCATATTTTAATTTTAGATATAGTTTAGCCTGTAAGACATGTTTAATATGCTTATAGATAATTGTTTATGAATTTTGGTAATACTACAGAAGCGTAGCTTTCTTTAGAGATTCCTATAAATCGGAATTGTAAGTAATGTAAAGGTGAATGAATTTAAATTCAGAATTTACATTTGGAGATTTTTAGTAAATGATAAAATCATCCTCGATAATCATATAGTCAATTCCGGAGAAATTGTCCATCAAAAATTGTTCTTCGTCAGTAAGATCAGTTGCAGGCTTTAGATTTCTAGAATTGTAATATTCGACAATATCTTTTTTAAAAGCATCTCTACCCGTTTTTAATTCTTTATAAACAGAAAGATCTTCTGTAAGGTCAAATTTGTCATTGTCTTCTAAAATGTCGAATACTTTTTCAATACTTCCGTATTCTTGTAGTGATAAATCAAAAATGTTTTGATTTTCTTGTGGTTTAATAGTTTCCATCGATTTTAATGTTTTGCAAATCGTTGACATCTAGCGTTTTTACATGAAAGTTGTCATACGATAATTGTTTGTCTATTTCGTTTTCTAGTCGTAGCCTTGAAGTCGCATCTGGGCTGTTGATGTATTTTTTGATTCCTACACCAAGAATTGGAAATTCTTTGTAACTTCCTTTTTGACTTAGCAGTAAATGTTCTATGTTTTGCTGATCTGAATCTTTAATAGCGAAGTCTCCGCCTTGTATTAGTAGATCTTCATCTATGATAAAATCTTTCATATATTGTTACTGTTTAAGGGATGATTTATTAAAAAAATGTGGGTTTTTCCTCAGGATCTGCGCGCCATATCCATCAGATTTTGATACTGTAAAAATACATCATGCTTTCGCTTTAATCAAGATTTTAAGGCTTGTGATTCTGTAGTTTCAGTAAGTTGTTTTTGTTGAATTTCAGTGTGTTAAGAGCGTTTTGAGATCAGACCAATTATGATTTCAAAAATTAACTTTATGATGTTGTTTTTAAGATTGTTTAATTTAATTTTTGATATTCCGGCAGCTTGTAACACCTGAAGTGAAACCAGGTCCAATTGACTTTTTAACAGCCATTGTAATTCTTCTTCGTTAATTCCTTCATTGGCATAAAGAATAGCCCATCGCTCGAGTTTTTCTGAAGAGGTTTCCAGAAAAGTTTTTAAGTCTTTTTCTAATTGAGGTTTTAAATCTTTATAATTTTCGGCAATTAGATTTTTTACTTTTTCTTTTATTTCTTCTATGAGATTATTATTGTTCATTTTTTAAGAATTAAGATTAATGAGTTCCAAAAGCTGTGCTTTCGATTCTTTGTCTTTATTGATTTCATATTGAATAAGCAAATCGAAAGCATTTAGAATTTGTTTTTTAGATTCATCAACAAAAGAGGGCGACAAAATTTCTTTACTCTCCCAACGTTTAAAGAAACCGGTTAAAAGATTTTTTTCTTTATCGCTAAGCACCTTCCACATGGCAAAAGTGATTTCGTTATTGGGTTTGTTTTTTTCGTATTCTACCAGTTTTTCAATTTCTAAAAGAAGTGCTTCCACTTCTGGTTTCTGATTCTGATAAGGAGTAAGTGCTTTATCCATGATTTTGATTGCCTGCACTTTTATCTCTGTTGTTTTTTGATAAGAATAAGGATCGAATAAAGCAGTTCTGGTTGAATCACAAGAAGTTGTGATAAAAGAAAAAGCAAGTAAAAAAGCAATTAGTTTAAAATGTTTCATATGGTTATTTGTATAAGATTACATAGTTTTTCTTGTCACGTTTTAATCTGCTGAGCAGTTTCCAATCGTCGTATCCTTTTTTGTCAAAGTGCGGAAGATCTTTAAAGGTTTTCCAATCTCCGCCCCAGTTCCAACCATTCTTTTTGAAAATATCGACACATTCCTGCCAGTCCGAAATTTGATCGCCGTCCCAGTCTTTTGCAGTATCCCAAGAAGCAGTTTTTCCGTCGATAATTAAGCAGATATCTACCGCAAAACCGTAATTGTGAATCGATTGTCCACCTTTGGCATTGGTTACTTTTTTTCCTGGTTTGGTTCTGCCAAAAGCATAGAGATCTTCCTGTTCCTGAAAAGTTCTGAGCCCTTGTGTAATGCGTACTTTGGCTCTTCCAGTCAATGCCAAATCGCATTCTTCGATAATTTTTGTAACTTCTTCCCTGACAGAAGGATGAAGCAAATCAATGTGTTTTTTTGTCGTTTGATCCATATTATGTGTATTAATGATTTAAGAATAAAAAGCCTTTCCCGATTGTTTAAAAAACAATCACGGCAGTAGATTGACAATAAGATTTTTGCGTGGTTTTGAGTTTTTTAAGAATGGAAAAACTCTTTTTTAGAATCTCTTTTTCGAGATTTAATCTGGTTTTATTTAGACTGTAAAAATACGCCTAAATGCAATGTTTTTAAAATATTATGGCTTTGTAAAACAGTAGTTTCAGTAGATGGAAAATGACTTCGTAGAAAGTTTTTTTGTGATTTGAAATCAAAAAGTAATGTAAAAAAGAACCCGCTTTTCTAGTTTTGAAAAACGGGTTTATGATTAAGAGATATTATGCTTAATTAATAAGAACTATCGACTTCTATAATATTCTGTATGTAGATTTCAAATTTTTAAATTATTTGATCTTTAATATTAATTAGTTTGTTGAAGTGTTTTTAGAAATAAAAACTTTGAATGCTTCCATAAAGTCAATAAATTCGTTAAAAGTCCAGCTAAAATCTTCCTCTTCTTGAGGTGTTCTCCAATCAAAAAAATACACGTAATCTTTGTCTACTGAAATTGTTAGTTCGGTCCCGGGAACCACATAATCATATATCTCCTTATCTGTTAGCTTTAGTGACTCATCAATTATCATTTGAGCTTCTCCAACTGTCCATCCATGCCAATTTATATATGAAAGAGAGAAAATATTTTTATCTAGAGATTCTCTGTCAACTCCAATTTCATAAAATATTTCTCCACTTTCAAGAAGGTATTCGTTTTTTTTAAATTTATATTTCATTTGTCTAAATTTTAAAGTGGGTAAGAATTGGTTATATTTCCAAATTTATCAAATTCAATTTTTATTTTAAATGTTCCTGAAGAATTGTTTTCAATAAAAAAATCATTTTCATATCTTAATTCTTTTCCACTTTTTATCATTTTCTCATAAATTAAAGAAATTTCTTCTTTTACTCTGGCAATGTTCCAGTTTTTCGGGAACATTGTTGATTTTGCGGTTTTTTCGATCCATTGCCCATTACCATAGCGAACACTTATTAAAGCATCAAAAGGCATGTCATCCACTGGTTGTGTTAAATATCTTCTTATTATTACATTTTCACCTATTACAGAATGGTTATGTCCTCCTGTGCCAGCTAGAACTTGTGTGCCATCTCGTCTACTCGCTCGTTCTAACTTTAGCTCTCCATCAAAATGATCATGAAATTTATCTTCAAATTTATCGTTATATTTTTTATGTGCTGCAATTCTTTCTACTTTTTGCTGTGTTTCTAGTAGAACAGGATTATTTTTAACAAATTCATCAAATTCAGCGTCACTCATTTTAGAAACATCTTTCCCTGTTTCTGCTTTTACAATTTCATTCGCTTCATCGGCAATTTTTCTTATTTCTTTTGCATCTTTTGGGGTTTCAGCAAATTCAGCGGCGGTGTTTCCTTCTTTTGCTATTTTAGATAAATTAGGTAAACCTAAAGAAGCAAGATCTACTGTTACACTGAAAACAATCCAAAGATTAGCTAGCCATCCATACCCGTTTTTATGCCATTTTTCTAAAGTTCCGTTACTTAATATGGCGTAATGTGCTGCATCTTTTGCTAAAGTAAGTCCAGCTAAACCTCTAAAAGCTATTGGGGCTCCTTTTGCCAATACAACGCGTAAAGCTCCAACCGCAGATATAAAACTCAATAAATCTGTAGCAATATTAAACAGATCCCAATTTGATTGTTTAGTTGCCATATCGTGCAGTTTTAAAGCAAGAACAAAAGTGTTTTCATCTCCTGTTTGTGCGCCTAATTCACCCATCTTTGTTCCGAAATTTAGTTTTGCTAATGGATTAAAAGGTTTCCAGTCAATATAATGATCAAAAATCGGTACTTCGTAGACTCCGGGAGGGGTTATTCTATCAAGTTCTTTTGAGCTTATTGAGGGTCTTGCTTTTCCAATTTTTTCAGTCTTATCTGTCTTTCTGCAATTATCAATTAGAATGTTCTCTCCCGACCAGAATGTTTTTAGATGAGTATCTCTGAATAAATAATAGCTGTTGTCAAAATATACAGTATCTGTTGGTTTTGTACTGTCAAATTCTTCAACTAAACGCGTTAAGAAACGCAGTAAATCCTGTACTTCTTCGCCATGAAGCGTAGAATAAATTTCATATAATAAATTAGTATCTCGAAGTTTTATATATAAACGCTGTCTATCTTTTATTGCATACAGAATTTGTAAAATAGCTTTGTCTTCATTTGTATCAAAGTCTGTAGGTGTTACAATTCCTTCAATTAGAGAATTGCTTTTTAAAATAAGATTAAGATGATTGTATAACTCATCATCACTATCCATTTGTCCAAATAAAATCTTTGGCAGCGATTCATAAATTACATCTAATTTATTTGGATTGTTTTTGGCCTCTTTTATCTTTTTACGATACAAATTAATAATGATTTGATCATTACTTGTAATTTCAACCCCTAATGAATTTAATAAGGTAAGGAAGAGGTCAAAATCGAAAACTGTAAATTTGAAAGCAATTTTTTCAAGATTATGATCAAAAATTGCTAAAGTAAATTCAGTATGATATTTTCCAATTTTTATGTTGGGTTTAAAAGTTTTTGCAATTAGATTTAGTCCTAAAAAATAATTCCATTCTAAATCTATTGCCCCTGTTTTTTGTGCTCCCTGACTGTCATTATAATTCATAATTCCAGTTTTTTCAGGAGTGCTATTTGGAAGTCCTATAAAATCACTGAAAAGCATTTTTGTATAGACTTGCCCTAAATTTTTTTTAATGCATTCTATAACATCTGTTATAAAAATAGAATATGCGTTAGTATTAATTAATGAGTTTTTTAAAGCATTATGCATTTCTTTAGCATTTCTATCATCCTCAATCTGCTGTCGCCAAATGTTGAGCATAATTTGTCTAAACCGTGCCATTTCAGAAGCGCTGGTGTCATTTAGTTCGATGTTATGGTTTTTAATAATCATGATTTTGGGTTTTACAGAAAGGGATAAAAAATGCTTTTTTAAAGAATTTCTACTTTTACAGGTTTTGGTTGGATGTGGTCTGAAAATGCTGTGGTAATGTTAAGTCGTAAATCGTCTTCTTGTTCGATTTTGCCATCGCCACCGAGATAACAATTTTTAAAAAGAACTTCAAGTGCTTTAAATTCATCCATTTTTGATGCTTGTAAAACTGCGGCACGAATACTCATGTCCGGTTTTTTGAAATAAGCAAAAAGGGTAGTGTCATCATCATCCTGAATAGTAAGTTTGACCACTTTGTTGTGTTTGTATTTCCACTGATTAAATTGTGCCTGAGTAATATTGCCGTCCAGAATTTCGGTTTTCTCTGTTGCTGTTTTTTTCATGTTGAAAATGATTTTTTTTAAAGAATAAGGCTGCCTAAACTGTATTTCAGGGCGAAATGCTCAAGGCAGCCTTCTGAAGTAGGTAAACGGTTTAAAAACGGACTGCTAAAAGAGCAGATAAAATAGATTGCTTGCAAAAATCATGTTGCTCTGAACTTCTTTTTTGCGTAACGCTTGAGATTGGTTTTCTCTTTTGAGTCGGTTTTTAAACCGTTTTATGGTTTAAGGAAGTGTTTTTTTAGCAGATTAGTTCCACTCAATGTGAGAACAGATCAAGTCAAAAGAAACAGCAATTTTAGTATCTCCCTGGCTGATTCCTCTGCTGTTTGAATTGAATTCGCAGTTTCTTACTGTATGTGTAATTACTTCGTTGCTGTCATCTAAATAACTTACAATGATGCTGAAAGGATTGATATCCTGTAATCTTTGTCCTTTTGGTAAAGCGGCTAAAATAGCTTCAACTTCGTAATTGTATAAAGTAATCGAAGCTTTTGCTTCGTATTTCCCTCTACCTCTGTGTACAGGCATATCGCCAGCTCCGTAATGATTTTCTTTAGAAACTGAGTCGCTGTAGTTTACAGCCGTAATACCAGTAACAATATTACCTGCAATACTTACTTCGATTGATGACCAACTGTGTTGTTGTCCGTTAATTAATGGCAATTTATTCATAATGTAGCGTATGTTTGTTTTAGTGTTTTTGATAACGTTTTATGACTATCATATATCGCTATCGTTTTTGAATTTTTGTTTTAGGAATTGTAATTGATGAAAAATTAGGCTTTATCGATTCCAAATGGATTTTTAAATCCTAAATCTACCATAATTTTACGGGCAGTTCCGATTGGAGTGATTTCAGCTTTTACTTTTAATTCAGAAGTTGCCAAAATGTTTTGTTTAGGATCTACGTAAACATCAAAAGCAGAAACTTCTTGATTAGCCACCATTCCTTCTAATGCGTTTCTGCATAAATCTTCGAAACTTTTAGAGACCGATTGAGGTAATTTACCATCAATATCTACTAAAACCGGAGAAGCTAATTTTGGTAACAAAGCGGTACGTAATAAACGTGTTGCTTTATTAACAGTACGGTTGTTTTCGATATAAGCGAAGTCTGAAGTTCCTGTTGTACAAGTGTGGCTGTCGTTAAAATAAACTCCAGCTAGACCAGTGTGAGTTTGTGTAAAAATGTATCTTTTTTCATTTAGAGTTCTTAATTCTCCTAATGATTTAATTTCGTTACCACCAACAAAACCTGGTTTTGCAAAACCATTTCCTGTTAGATTAAATTTTTCGATCCAAGCGATGTTTTCAGATACTTTTGCTTTAGATAAAGCGCCTAAAGCTAATCCAACGGCAGCAGTGTTGGTGTATGATTTTTTAAAAACAAATTCAAGAACAACCGAACCTTCTTTCTTTAAACCTTCAGCATCTTTTACATTATAGTTTTCAGCAGCATTTTGCGCCGGAACTAATTCCTCGCCCGAAGCTAAAGTATAAGCTTTGTTAGTGTCTTTTTGAATTAATTTTTGTTCAGATGCTTTCTCAACGTCCATTGCAACTACAACAGAGACATTCTCATTTGCTCCAACTAATGATGGTGAAGTAGCTTCTGTTGCAGTATTGAAACCTTTACCTTCTAAGATGATTTCAAATGGCATGTAATCTGTATAGGCCAGGTCAGCTTGTTCTTGTGCAATATCTACAGCAGCTTTAGTTTGTGCAAATGTTGTTGCTTCTGTTGAACAGATAATTGCCATTTGACGAATGTTTCCATTTGCTTTTTCCTGCATGTCCATAGCTTTTTTTACAGTATCGGCGTAAGATGCTGCATCTACAACCATAACATATAAATCACCAGAAGGATTCATTCTAAAAAACTGCTGAATTTGGTAATAAGCAGATTGTCCGTTAATGTCGTAGTTTTCTGTGATGCCAAGAGCTTCTGCGTCTTCCACTGAAGCAATGCGTTTGATTTCGTCAAATTTTAAACTTGAAGTTTCTTCACCACTAAAAAGCAAGCCTGAAACCATATCCTGCTCAGGGTTTCTTCTTCCTAATCCGCCTGATAATTTGTTAATTACTACATCGTTTAATGTACTCATAATATAAATTGTTTTAAATGTTTAAAATGTATTTTGGTTTTGCACAAAAAGGGCAAAAGAGTGGCTGTAACAAGTAGTTAAACTTGTTAATATGAATATTTATGACTTGAAAATGTGATAGTATTCTTAATCCGAATTTTTTGGATTATTAGTTTTGAACCTATTTTTAATAAGTGGTTCTTTAGTTCAATTTTACCTTAGGCCATGCGGTAAATTTATCTTTTGTTTGTGAGAACAAATTTAAGGCTCAATGCTTGTTTTTCCAATTTTTGAATGAGGCAAAGCCAGTAGTTTCAGTGTTTTAAGCTCGGGCTTCTGTAGCAAGTCCTTCATTAATAATGGTGTAAATAGTGCGTTCTGTAAGGAACAAAGTGTCTGAAAGTTCTGCAACTACAACTTTCATTTGTTTGGCTTGATTAGTGTTAATATAGTTCATAACATAATCTCTCCTTTTGTCTAATAATGTTCTGCTTCTTTTCATGATTTTTCGGTTTAGAATGTATGTTTGTTTTTTTGTTTCGAATGGCTTTGTATTGTTGTGCTGCAGTTCTTTCAGACTAAGTGTTGATGTTTAAATCTACATTTCCTTCCACCTGATTAGGATTTATTCCGATTACTCCAGAAGTCAGATTGTATCCAAGTTCTTCCAATTCTTCATTGCTTAATCCGTTGTTAAAAAGGATGTATTTCTTTTTTAAAGTGTTTTCGACCAAAGTAGTTTTGTATGTGATCTCCCAAATAAAATAATCGTTTTTATTCCAGTAATCATATTCATTATTACATTGTTTTTCCTTCACTTTAAAAGTCGAATTGGTATCGATAAGTGCATTACTGTTATTGACTAATAATATAGACTTATCAATACGTTGAGCAATTTCAAAAACCTCTTCGTAATTTGCTGAAGAAACAGTTCCAATTGGCATTACAACATAAAGACAGAAAGAGACATCTGCTTTGTAATTTTTTTCAGAAGATGTCTCCCAAAATATATTGTCATACTTAAACATTATTGTAGGTTTTTCTACAGGAGTTTTAAAAACAGCATCACTATATAAATGAACTGTTAACGCATCAGAATTAAATTCTGTTTCGATTGCGTTTTTCTTTTCGTTATAAAATTCTTTTAAAATCATATGTTGGATTATTTTGAAGCAAATATAAAACATATGTTTTGTTTTTGCAAACATATTACATATAAATATGCAGTAATTTCAGTAATATGATTTAACTATTTGACTATTAACGTGTATGATAGTTCTTATTTTTGTTAAAATTTAATCACTGATAATCAGTTAGTTATAAAATATTTTATTTAAAATTGTGATTATTACTCATATATTGTGTAGCTTTGCAACATATACTTGAAGTTTAGCTTTAAGTAAAACATATTACATAAAACAATAAACGAGTTGCAACATGGAAGTACATGATAAAATAAAACGTATTATAGACGAAATGAAGTTGAACAATAACTCATTTGCAAAGCTAATTGGAGTTACAAGTACAACTATAGATAGTATTACGATTGGAAGATTACAAGCCGATGGAGAAAGAAAAAGAACCAAACCAGGTTTCGATTTGCTCCAAAGTATTATTAGCCATTGTCATGTAAACCCCGATTATTTTTTTGGAGACAGTGAAGATATCTTTTCTAATAAATCAAGTAATGCAGTTAGTTTGCATATACCCAAAATTATAACCGTAAATGAAGACGGAGATGAGAACATCAACTATGTAGGAGTAAAAGCCCGAGCAGGATATTTAGACGGTTACGCTGATCCTGAATATATGGAAAGTCTTCCTTCTTTCAGTATGCCGATGCTTAAAAACGGAACTTACAGATGTTTTGAAATTAAAGGAAATTCGATGTCAACCACAATACATGACGGCGATTACCTTTTCGGAAAATACGTAGATAATTTTGATGATATACTCGACGGAAGAATTTATGTAATTGTCAGCAAGAATGATGGAGTAGTGGTAAAAAGGGTTTTAAACAGAATTAGAGAAAGCGGAAAATTGATCCTAAAATCGGATAACCGAGATGGAAATTACCCGATGTATTCTATTTATGCCGAAGATATTCTAGAAGTTTGGTACGCCAGTATGTACGCATCTAGACAAATGCCCGATCCAATCAATATTTATGAAAAATTACATGCTCTTGAAAGTAAATATTTTGAATTGGAAGAAGCTTTGAAAAAGAAGTTGAATTAAAATTGTAAAAGTTAATATCCTTTATAAACAAAAAAGAGAAAGTCTTAAGTAAAAGGCTTTCTCTTTTTTGTTTACTAAATTTTTGACATGTTTTCTATCTCGTTTTTTCTTTTAAATAAACGAGTTTTACAGGAACTCTATTGGAATATATTTTCCCATCAAATAAGACATATCCATTTTCTTTGATTTCTTTTTTCTGATCTTCAGTTATTTTAGATTTGGTGAAGATGGAGTCATTCCTTAAAGAAATTGATGCTTGATTTGGTTTTAACTTGTCTATATTCGAAAACCATCTTTGATCGTCTCTATAAGGCAGATTAATTGTTGAAGTAAAATATTTAGTTTGTCGAGGATAGAGAACGAAACCTTGCAATGATTCATCTCGGAAACCAATTTCTTTAAGAGTGTAATTTCTGTCAAGTTTATTCTGTTTAAGAAAGTTGTCAATAAGGGCTTCTCTTTGTTGGATTTCAAAACCAGGAGAAACACAGTTTCCCATTTCTGCTCTTGTAGAACGACCATCTAAAACAGAATCATTTTTATACAAACTAAAATCTAATGAATTTAAGGGAGAAAAATCTTTTCTTCCTAAAGCTCTACGATAAAGATCTTGTTCTAATGTTCCAATAGAATTTTCATTAAACATGATGAAATATTTTTTATCAGAATTGTTAGTTATCTTATATCGAAGGATATTTTTTGATAAACTATCGTACTCTTTATTTGGTTGGTAACGAGTTTCGATATAATCAAGACTTTTTAAACTATCTACGCAGATTATTTCATTGGTTAATAGTTCTATTTTTAAATCTTTTTTGTTGTCCTTGTTGCAGGAAAAAAGAACCAAAGCGAAAGATATCGAAAGGATTAGATTTTTCATAATGTTATTGTTTGTTTACTAATATTTTCGTTAGGATCGAATCCTTTATATTGCTCCAAATCTCCAAATGCCTTTTTATAATCTTCTTTGTACATGGTTCTGGCAGCTAAACCAATTGAATGTAAGTTTGCTCTAAATCGAAAAGAAACAAATTTCCAATTCTTATCAACTAGAGTTTGATAAGTATAAGCTTTTGTTTCGGGAAACATATCATTGAGATATTTTTTTCCATATTTGAAAAGGTCTTCCAAGTGATTATGTTCATGGGCACAAAGACTCATAATGTCATATCCAGTGTCAAGGTTTAAGCCAATATGACCATAAACTATTTTTATATCGGCTTCACCATTTTTTAAATATTCTGAATTAGATGTAATACCTCCTAATTTTGTTACTGCATAGCCAGTACCTGAAGGATCATTTGTCGCATCAGTTATTGTTTTATATTTTAATTCATCCAAATTATATCCAGCTTCAATGTAATAATGATTAAAAACTTTTTCAGCTAATCTTAAACGAGTATCAATTGTTAGATTAGTGACTATAGTTCCATATTGACCGCCAATCTTGCTGTTTATTATATTGCCTCTGCCATCAAAGGAAATTTGTTTGTCGTAAAATCCTCTGGGGAGATTAGTTCTGGAGTAGGGATTTCGTAAAAAATCCCTACCTAAAATATAAATTTCTTTTTTACTTTGTTTAGTTGAACCCAAATAATTTCCCGACATGTCAAAAAAATCTCCTTCAACAGGCTTACTAATTTTTAATGTAATATTTTGAAAATCTGTTGCACCATTAATTTCTTTGATTCTAAGTGTTAAGTCCATATTTAATTTTGGTTTGTAGTTTCGATTTCTAAAATTTCTTTCAATTCTGCAAAGCCATCTTCATCTACAATTCCAGTTAAAGTAATTTCCTTAGAGTTATTAAAATCTTTTCCCTCTTTCTCATCTACAACTACTGTTATTTTTTCTCCTGTTTCATAATTTATAGTTTTTACTAATAGACTGATTTTCTCATTGTAAGATGCATTTTGTATGCTATCTTTTAAATCACCAGTCATCCAGACTGCACTTACAATTTGTTTTGTTTTAGTATTTTCAGCAGGAGAATAATTATCAAATATAACTATTTTAGGTTCTGTTTGAAGCGGATCTGTAATATTAATCTTTCCTCCAATAGTGCATTTTAACATTGAGGTTTTTAATAGAGCCTTTTTGTTTACATTATATACATTATTTGTAGGATCTTCCCATTTTGTAGGTATTGCTGGAGCACAAGGTTTGTTTTGGTTTGCTGCACAACTTCCAAAAAAAGGGCCTTCAAAAGTTATATCATCTTCGGTTGCCATTAATTTTTTCTGAATAAAAATTGTGTTTTGAGAGTTGACAATTAAAGTGCCAGGTTTAGAACCTTGGTTGCAGGCGCATAAGGCACCATTGCAAACATATTTTGTTGCCATAATTAATTGATTTTTACATTGTTTCCACTAATAACGGTATCTCCTAATGCATTAATATTTATTTTCTCATTAGATTTAATGTTTATGTTTTTTGCCTCAATATTAATCTCACCTTCAGTTTTAATATTGATGATTTCTTTTCCTTTCAATTCAATTAAATTTTTATCATTTCTCTTTAATTGAATATTTTCACTTTCATTATCTAGTTTAAAAACTAATTTTTCAGCTTCTTGCTCATCAAACGTAGAACAAGATATTTTACTTTCGTCAATTGCAATTAAAGTTTGTTTTTTACCTTTCTGACTATTTAATTTTAAAGAAACGTCTCCTTTTTTTAAAGCTAATGTCATTCGTTCTTTTACTTCTTTGTTATCAATAGAATTAAAAGTAGTTAATAAACTATCAGGTGTAAAATGAGTAGTTGCTAATGATTTTTCTTCATCATCAAAATAGCTTATTTTAAAGTTTCTATCTTTATTGAATTCAATTTTGGCAACATCAATGATTTTAGTTTCATCGTTTTCTGTTATTAAATCAGTTTTTATATAACGAATCTGTAAGATCTCACCATCACTGCTATAATCAAAAAGTAATTTAGGTTCGGTTATTCCTTGTATTCTTCCCATAAGCCTTTCAACTTCAGAAAACTGCGAAATAAATGCTCTAGTTTCAATTCCATCAATAATCGAAGCCAAAACCCAGCTGTCTTTTTTAGGAATAGTAATAATTCCTTGTTCTACATCTTGAATAGAAGCTTTTAGGCGCACATTTTTAATAATGGCACCGTCAGCTCGCATGATGTTTACAGAGTAAGCATCTTCAGGATTATGGAGAGATTCTTCTTCTTTGTTTATTTCTATGACTTTTGCCGCAAAAGTTTCAATATTCTGATTATTGGCGGCTACATTTTTTATTAGATCTTTTATATTTCCCATTTTCTTTTCTATACTGATTCGACTCTTCTTCCTAAATAAATTTTTTGTCTATAGCCGCTTTCGCCATAACTACGTTCTACTTTTTCTACCTGAAAGGTTCCGTTTTTTTCTTTGTCTTTTGCGTTTTCTAGAATTACCTTATCTGTCGGACGAACAAATGGTTCTCCAAAAGTCAGGATGTAACCTTCAAATCCGTTTGGTTTGGATTGCATGGCTCTAAAAGCTCCGTATTGATACAATTCTGAAGCGACTTCTGTTGTTGTTTTTTCAAATAAAGCGGGATCATTTGGCAGATTTTCGGTATCACTATGTAAAATGTGTGTTTTTAATAGCTGGCCATTTGGATCTCCTAACTCGATATAAATCGGACTGTTCGAATTCTTAAAGTATTTTTCGACTCGTGTTCGTGTATTTTTACTTGATTCGTTGACAACAACCAATTTATCTTCGATAATATTATGACGAAATCTGAAATTGACTCTTCCGGTAAATCCTCCGGCAACAGACTGAACTACCTTGTTTAATTGGGAACTTAAAAGATTTAGTCCTTCGTTAATCAGTTTTTTTACAAGGATTCCAGCTAATGGACTTTTGATAAAATTACGATCAATAAAACCAGATAATTCGTTGGTTGTATGTTGCTGCGGATTATTGGTAATGGTAAGAACAGGCCCAGTTATTTCAGTTTTAAAATACGTATAAATTCCTTTGTCTTTTAGCATTTCAAAAACCTGGGCTAAACTATGATTTCGATTCACGACAATGTTTCCTAAATTTTCATCGAGAGCATTTACTTTAAACGGAAGTTGCAATTCTTTGATTCTCTTCTCAAAAAAAGTCTTCGGATTAAAATTGTCAACATTTGTGGCCGGATTGACAGCAACAATATTTAGAGTATCTTTTTTATCCTGGATATCATTGTCTTTTACGGCTTTTATTTTTTTGAAAACGTACATGGCATCTTCACAGGTTATTACTGCATTTATATCAGATTGAACTCCTGTAATGTAACCTCTAAAAGCAGGTTTGTAATCGTCATCATATCCTAAAAAGATTTCAATGTAACTTTCAAGTTTAAAAAAGTCATGAATAGTTTTTTCTTCTCCAGTGGCGTTTTCAAACAGGTTTTGGTCAAATCCTTTTGTATTGGTATATACTTTTTGTGGCATTACGATAGTTGCTGTATCCGTAAGCGATTTGTATGAACTGTTTATGTTTACATTTTTAACATAATTAAATTCATAAAACTTAGGAGTCGGAATCAGTTTTACTGTTTCGTAAACTTTAATTTTGGCATTGAGTTTAAACATTGTCTCTGATTATTAGTTCGACAGTTTCATCTGATGTGGCACTAGCCGTAAATTTTTGAATATTTTTTGTTCCAGAAATAGATGGAATAGAGTAGGAGTCAATCACAATTTCATAGATTCCGAATCGGTTTAAAATAGCGTGTGTAACTCGTAAAGAATAGGGAGCATTAAGGAACTGTTTTAAAAGGAAAAGTTTTTCTTTCGGATATTCGTCTCCAGTTTCATTGGCAATCAATCCTTCAATAGAAATACTAAAATCGCCATTTGTGATATGTTCTTTGATGGTTGAATCTCTTCCTTCAACTCCTTCTTTTCTGATAATCTTAGAACGGCTTAGATTTACGGTAACGGCATCGACTCTTAAACTTGGCAGGTTAAGATCATTTTTGGAAAGTGGTTCAAAAACCAATGGAGCGAAAACTCGCAGGTTAAATTCGCCTCCAGTTTTATCAATAATAAAATCTTTTGACTCTGATTCGTTGTAATTGATGCCACTGTATTCGATGTCTTTGGTTTCTAAAATTTCGTTTACATTAAAATTGAATTTCATAATGATTTTGTTTTTTATTTTTAGTTTGAAAATGTTTTGGCAAAGGCTGTCATCATAATGTTTTCCGTTCTGTTGTCATTATGTTTTTGCAGCCAGAGCGCTTCTTCAAGAAGTTTATAAAATTCATCCATCGGAAGTTTATAAGGATCTACCTGAAAAGCATATCGAATAAGGGCAGCCGATTTTTTGAATTCGTCTTTTTGTGGAGTCGGATTAATTGTGAATTCACTATCTTTTTTGATTACTTCGATGATTGAGTTTCCTGAAGAAAGCATGAACTCGTCATTATAATTTTCTTTCTCAAGTAAACATTCTTTAAATAAAAATAGAATCGCTTCATGTGGATTATCTTTGTATAAGTGTTGATATTTCTGATAGATTTCAAAAGTTGGTTTTTTGCAATAAGCCGTGATTAACTGATCTTCAGAAGTAAGTTTTAGAATTTGGCCGTGTTTTTCTTTAAGGTTTAAAATGGATTTTTCGTCGGTCATTTTTTTTGTTTTTTAAGATTAAATGCAGCTGTCTTTGCTTTCTTTTTTTATGATTTCAGTCAGACTCTCGCTTTTATCAGCTGTTGTTAGCGTCGTAATATTGAAGCTTTCTATAAAAATGTTTCCGCTTGATTGTTGTTCCAAAGGATTTTTAAAACTGGTCATGTCGGGCACTTTAGGTACTTCACCTAAATCTTTTGGTGTATAATCCATGATTAATAATTGTTTAATTGTTGCTATAATGATTTGAATGATTTATGCAATTGATGTGCTGACCTTCAGGTATAATCTGAAAGTGAAAATGTAATATTTATGCTTGTTTTAGGATTTCTAATAGAGGAATTAGAGAATGTAAAAGTAAGGCTCAGAAGCTAGAAAAAAGAATAATTAATCCTTGGTTTTCAGTAGTTTCAGTAGAAAGTGATAACTCGAATATTTCAGTTTTTTGGATATAAAATTTCATAAAAATACCCAGGAATATTCGAGGTTTTTTTATTTCTCGAATGATCCTGGGATACTTTCTTCAATTGTTTTTTATCGATGTAGGATTCTTTTACATTTCTTCTTTAGAAAAGAATGAACTTACACTAGATAATGCAGCTGTTAAAAATAAGCCGACCAATTTGATCCTGTTGATTGTTACTAATGAAAATCCTGCATCTTGCAAAAGATCGAATTTTGTATCAATTAGACCTGTTAAAACAATTAATACACTAATGATTACTGTGATTTTTGATTTATTCATAGTTTATTTAAGATTACATATTTTAAAAAGTTGCACCTACAGCACGAAGCCATCCTGTACCTGAAACGTACCAATAGATGTAACTGCCTGAAAATCTAATATCCCCAGAGTTCCTGCATCAGTCGAAGAAGTAGGAGCAGAAACTCCTATTTTAGAATCTATATACTCTTTTGTAATTAGTGATTTATTTCCTTCTGAAGTAATAAGTGCATTAGTCAGAGAGGGCGCTAATAAATCGTTATTGGTGTTTTTTCTTAAGGCAACAGTTCCTGTTCCATTAGCTAAAATAATACTCTCTGAATCTGCTGCTAATCCTGATGTTTTGCCAAAGGTATAATCTGTATGTATGCACCAGAAATTAATAATGAATTCATTTTCATTTGTAACTAGTAAACTTATAAATATTGAAACGTTAATTTAAGAAGTTGCCAAAAGTGAGAAGTAAAAGATATTACCGATGCACTCTAAAACTCCTGTTCTGTTTGGCGGAATAATTGCAGAATTTCCCACTGTTCCGTTAACGTCTATTGCGTTAGTCCTTGAAATTGTTACGTTTCCAGTCATTCGGTTAATAAACGTCATTCTTCGCCCTCTAAAAAAAAACGGTGTGTTGTCGAAAGTTACACTACAGTTTGCTGCTGTATTAAAAACAAAACTCATACTGTTTTGTGTTGTAGGAACGGTGTAGCTATTTGTTTGAACAATTACGGCTCTGTTGTATTCTATTGCAGGAACTTTATAAATTCTGCTATTTGTATCCATTGTTAGGAAAAAATCGTAAGCATATTGTGCAGGCTTAAGGTACATTATATCATTTCTTTGTACCCAATATTGAGAAACGTCTTCAGTGTTTTTTATAACATTTCCGTCTTTATCAAAAGCTAACAAATTGCCTCCAAATTTTGGGTAATATCTTATATAACTATTGGCTCCTACTGAGCCAACGCAACCGTGATAATTGTCATTCCAAAACATTAAAGTATTTCCGTATTCCTGCTTTATTTCTCCTTCAAATGCATAAGCGTTTGTAAATTTATGTATTCCGTATTGCGGTGTCGTTCCTGTTGTCTTCGGGCATATTAATAAGCTGTTTCCATCAAATCCTATAGCTGATATTCCTAAGCTTCTCCAGTTTGAGTTTGCGCTAGGAACTCCAGTTAAATTTATCGCAGTAGCGTCTCCAGAAGTTATCGCCAAAACGTAAATTCCTGGATTGTTTACTTCATCTTTTGCTAAAGCGTAAACCGTTCCATAATTAACAAATTCTCTTCCTAATGGGACAGGAGAATTAAACGGAGTTCCTACTCCAGCATAAGTAATTCTTTTGGTATGTCCTTCATGATCGCTAAACATATATAATCTAAATGCTGAAGTAAAAAGATTACCTATAAGTGGTTGTCCTAGTACTGGACTTGCCCCTAAGTCGATCACTAAACTTATAGTATCGTTTGTGGCTAATAATTTGTAAATTCTATTGATAGAATAATCGGAGTTTGTAGCCCCAAAATAGACGTTATTGTCAGCACCTAAAAAAGCATGTGTAGCAAATAAACCGTCTGGAATGGCTAAATCTGGGTATGGTGTTAATCCTGAACCAAAGCTATTTCTAAAAGATGCAATTTTATTTATTACAGAAGAGTCTTTATAAAAAATTAAACCTATAGAGGTGTTGTACAGGACTGGTATGCCTTGCATTCCTCCTGTTGGTACTGTCCAAATCATACCGCCTCGAGATATTTCTTGCTTTTCATAAATTCCGACCCGACATTCTGATTCACTCCATTTAAAAAAGGAGAGCATCCAAACTGCTGATACTGTGGTTAAAACTGCAGGTTTTACGGAACTTGCTATAGTGTCAGCGTTACCCATAAACGATTTTTCTATATTGGGAGAAAAATCACTCTTATTGAATTTTAAGCCCATGATACCAGCTTTTTGACTGTCTATTGTGACAGGTCTGGCAGAGTAAACTACGTTTGTATCTTCAGACAAGTAACCCGCAGTAGCTGGTGTTGTATTATTTCCACTTGATTTCAAGTAAGCACCAGAACCAAAAACATTATGTACTTGCATATTTGCACTGTTTGCTCCTGTAGACGTTACGCCCTGACCCGTTAACGTGAATTCGCCACCTGCACTGCCAAAAGAATCAGACGGCAACTCTTTAATATCTCCGCCAGCTGTTCGCATAAGAACTTTATCTTCTAAAGAACCGACATTAACCTGTTGAAAGTTTAAAGGTGTTTTAAATGTTTGTTTAGCCATATTTTTTAATTAAAAGTTATCTCTGAAGCTTCCTCAGATGTAGTTTTGTTCAGATTTGATTATTTTTTTCATTTGTACCACAGCATCAATAAATGATAAAGTGATTGATTCGTTTTCACTTGCAAAATTTGTAATTCGGATATGTTTTTTGGACATATTTTAAGTTTATAATTCAAGTCCTGATTTAATGTCGTAGCTATTATTGCCCGCATAAGTACCGTTTATAAAAACTCCATCAATATAGCCCAGGCAAAAATCACCGGATTCTTTTATTTTGGGATTTCCTTCCGGACTAGTTTTAAATACCAGCACTTCACCGTATGGTATTATTCTAGCAATTGGACCTGATACAGCATCCTCGATATTTTTTGTAGTTGCTATTGTATAGTTTCCTTCTACTGTAGGTGCTGGGAACTTTAATGTTGTATTAGCTGTTAGATTTGTATCAAAATCCACTGTGGTTTGAAAACCACCATTCATAAGATTAAAATTGATCTTTGCAGTGTCAAGATCTTCTGATGCAGGAGCGACAGATATGCTTGATTGTTTATCTGCAAAATTAGTATTACCTGAACTTAGTCTTAAATAGTTAGATGATACTTCAAGGTCAGTCCACATTCCAAAATTGTTTTCGGTATAGGTTTCAAATGTGTCACTATCTTCATCAAAAGAATATATTCCCCTTTTACCATCCGCAAATTCTGCTACACTACCATTCTCAAGCACAGACTTTAAATCTTGATTTTCTCCTCCCGATATATCATCTAAAGTTGCTAGAGTGTAAGTACCAGATGCTTTATTAAATGGATATTTAAGTGTAACGTAAGTAAACGGTGGAGCATCACGTAATTCAGAAGTATCCAATATACCTCTTCTGACAGTTGATAAATCTCCGTAAGTAGTTCTTTCTGAAGTTAATTCAATACTAGTATCTTGAGCCGGACTGTTAATGTTTAAAAAATCTGCTTGATAAGCCCCTGTGTTTAATCCATTATTATTCCGTGCAAGAAATCCTGAATTAGAAATAGCCGTAAAATATGAGGATCCTGTACCTTGCATGTTTATAGAATTGTCAAAACTTGAATTACCTTGAGTAAGAATCTGATCTAAATTCTGCAATCCTTTTTCAATGATTATATCACCATTTCCAAGAAGAGATTCTCCGTTAATTGTTTTAAAGTCAGGTTTATTAAGTAATTGACTAAAGCCAGATTGACTATTCCAGTCTGTATTAACGTGCAAGACATTATTAAGTTCGTCTTTAGTGATAAATTTTACAGTTTTGTCAGTTCCTTGAACAAGAATATTGTCTGAAGGATTCTCACTTTTTGGTACAGAATTTAGTTTTAGCGGTTTGTTGATATATTGTTGAGGTTCTTTAGGAACTTTATTTTTCATTTTTCTTTAGATTTTTGGTTAACATTATTGATGAATAATTCTAAGTCATTAGAAATTTTTGCAATAACTTTAAAAATGTTTTTTCTATGGGATTATAAATTCTTCTGAGTCATCGAAATCTCCAAGGTCATCTGCTAATTTTATAATTGTACCTGGAGTAAATTCTAACCAAGTTACTCGTAATTTTGGATATTCTCCAATTGGCCATGCATTTGAAAATTCAAATTCCCCAGGTTTTTTATACTTAATAAAAATTCCATTATATGCTCCGCAGGTATATGCTCTCAGTAATATTTCATTATCAAGTTCATAAGTAATAGTGTCGCCATTTCTGTCAGAATTAAATGACAAGATTTTCCCCACCACATTATTCGGTCTAGTAAAACTGCTCATCAAATTAGTGTCTCCACCATAGTATGTTGCTTCTGCAAGGAAATTTCCTTCACAATAACCAATTACGCTATCGCCAATTTCTAATTCATTAGTTCTATTTGGAGAAACTTTAAAAATTAGAAATTGTCCGGAGGGAATAATTTTTTGCCCGCTAATTAGTTGATCAATATCTTCAATGTCTCTGACCGGAATTTTTTCATGTTTATGTCTAAACGAATCCCAAGTGTCCCAGAATTGTTGTTGTGTTGGTTTTAAAGTGGTTCTGAACCAGTTTTTGATAGTGTTTAATGTTTGTATTGCCATTGTTTTAAGGTTTAATAAGTTGTTGAATTAAGGTTTACGTCTGACAGTTCTGTCTCCATTAACGGTGTATAACCCTCCAGAAGGTAATGTTGTATCTGCATCTGCATCTGTGTCATTGGAATAGTCTGTTGCTGTCATTACTACTTTTCTAAGCATTAAATCGGCATAGTTTTCTGGGGTACCGTTATTGATTTCCCAAATTCCTGCTTCATGTCTTTTAAATCCGATATCAGTGGGTTCGTTTGGACCAGAAGAAGAAAGTAAGCTACCCCATTTGAATAATTTGATGTCATCTTCGTATAGAGCAGTATTTCCAAATTTCCATTCGTTTATACCCTGAACGTTTCCATTAGGTCTAAACTCCTGGTCATGTAATCTAACTGTATTATCGGCTGTTATTTTAATAGTTGGAGAAACGCCTCTGTTATAAGGATAGAAGTTGGTTGCTCCATCTTCCATTAATTCATAAGCTTTGTGATATACTTTATAAGTACTTGATGAACTATCTGTTGCAAAAGGTTCTACTGTAGTAATACTAATTCCATTGGTAACTGTTGCAATAATGGCTGTTTCTCCATTTGCTTTTACAATCTTGCTTCCAATGTCCCAAACATCAAAATCGGTTCCAACTCCAGTAACAGAAGTTCCTGTATTTGAGATTGTTCCTTCTTGTAAGAATGGAAGTTTATGGTATAATATGGTTGCATCCTCTAAGCCTTGACGTGATATGTCATCAGTTGTAGCCAATGTATAATTGCCTGTTGCTTTTTCAGGAAGATTAAACACTGCTTCACCGTCAGTCGTTTTATCTAAAGATAATCTATTTGATTTTGGATTTTCAGTATCTGCATTCCACTTCAAACTTCTGTCTCCAGATGTATAAGTAAGTTCTCCTCCACCTACTGCTGAAACTCTCATTCCATCACTACTATAATAGTAGGCATGACCAGTTTCAGTTCGACCATTTATTCCTTCAGAAGTATAAGAAACATAGTTGATATAAGCCTCTGTGTCTGGGGCTTCATCCTGAACTTTAATAGATTGATTGGTTCTGTTGTTTGAAAGTAATGATTGTTGCAGATTAATATCATTTTTAGTTGCAATCTCTTCCTCATTATAATAAGCAGTACCTACTAATTCTATAGTTCCACTCATTCCTTTTATAATAACACCTTCTCCTCCCCCTGAACTGCCATGTCCTCCTTGTAGTATGAGTTTTTTACTTTGGGAGTTTAGTATAAAATCATGATTTGGTGAAGCACTTATATTACCACCCAAACCCTCTGATGACAATGAAAAACCATTCATTCCTCGCATACTTAATACCGCATCTGTATGAATGTATAATCCAACCATTCTAGAATCAGTAAGTGTATTAGGCGCTATATATATAGCGCTACCTATTCCGAGATCAGTATTATTAGATTTTATAATTATATTCTTATTGGTCACTTCTGCTTCAGAACCGTTTTCCAGTGTTTTCTGTAAAGTTTGAGCGGTTGCAGAAACTTCAATATCATTGGTGGTTGCTAATGTGTAGTCTCCAGCTACTGTTGGAACGGGAATTTTAATATTTGAGCTTACGTACGGCAAATTATCAGCAAACTCCAATAATACAGTACTAGAGCCGCCACCACTATTTCTTGTTTTTTCTAGTTGTGCTTTTCCTCCTCTGACAGCAACACTACCGCTTAACGTATTCAGTGAATTTGCTAAGTAAGCTTGATCTTTCCAAACACCTAAAGAACTATTTTTAGTATTGTCCGATGTCCCAATCATTCCCCAAATGTACCTATCATCTTCGGAGCCTCCCAATATGTCTATGAAGTTGTTAAAGCCTCCTTCTTTACTTGCTTTACTTCCATTATCGACAACACTTTGTAAATCCTGAGATCCTCCTTCTGCGGAAATTTCAATGTTTCCTGTTTTATCAGCACTTACACCATTAACTGTCACAGGTAGTATCTGAGTCTGCTTTGCCTCATCGGCATTATAAGGAAGTTTAAAAAAGTTAGTTATAGGACTTCTTGAAGTTTGTAAGTAGGTGGTTTGATCTAAACTAGATTCTGATCCATTTATGTATGAGTATCTAAGACCTAAATTTCCTGTCAGCCAACTTTCTCCTGATGAAGATCCACCTTCGGTGCCCAGTAAAACACCGCCTCGAATACTAGGATTTTGAGTGTTTTTGCTTAATAAATCTACATAAAATGGACTTACAATAACTTTACTCCCTTCCGATGAGTTATCTCGTATCGTCATTATCTTATTGGTAGCTGTATCCCCTGTACTCAAAACCTGATTTAGATTTTGAGAAGAAGCAGAAGGGATGTCACTTTTTAAAGCTAATTCATATTCTCCAGTAGGTACTAAAGGAACTTTAAAAATTGCGTTACCAATATCAGTGGATTTCCTAGTCAGATCAAGTACATTTTTCTGATTAGGATCGGAGGAATTAGAACCAAAGAATACACCCGAATTTACACCAGAAAATAGATCATTAGAAAAATCATAGCTAAATAAACCTGTAGGGGCTATTGTAGAAGAAACTCTATTATCTGAATCTTTGGTTGTTAAAATATTGTCAATAGCTGTATTACCATAAGCTAAAACTTGTTGTAAAGTAGGAGCAATGTCAATATTACTTGTTCCTATTATCGATTCTCCGTTAATGGTTTTAAATTCAGGTTTGTTTAGCAATTGGCTAAAACCAGACTCACTATTCCAGTCCGTATTTACTTGTGGAGCATGTGCATCTTTATCGGCAAGGTGATTGTTGAAAGCCGTTTTATCTGCCTTCGTATTAAGTAATTCGTCTATTCCTTCAACATCTTTTACAGGCACTTTTTCGAATTTATGTCTAAACGAATCCCAAGTATCCCAAAATTGTTGTTGTGTTGGTTTTAAAGTGGTTTTGAACCAGTTTTTTATTGTATTTAATGTTTGTATCGCCATGATTTTGTCTAATTAAGTTGTTGCTTTAGAATTCATTTCTTTCAATTTGATCTAAACTAGATAGATTTTTCAAATGGCTTTTGTCCGGAATTTTAGGTATTTTTCTCTTACCTAGTGATAATAAATAACTCATTGTGGTATTTGTTATAAATGGATTAATAAAATGTTACTTTGAAAATGTTTTTAGAATAGCAGAGCAGATTTTTTCATTGTAAAAACAATGTTGCTATTTAAATTTTGAGGATGTAAAAGTAGTGTGGAGTGGTACAAAAAATGAAAAATTTAGATGCTGTAATTCTGTAGTTTCAGTGGAAAATAGAAAGACATTAAGTCCAATCATTGAATTCGTTTAAAAGAACAATGCCATCACATCTAGAAGGTTTTGTCTTCTAGATGTGATGGCATGTTTGTTAAAGACAAATAAAGTAATGTCTTAAAAAAAGATGTTTTTAATTCTTAATTGGTATAAAAATATTGTTTGATAAGTATTGATTCACCAGTATATTGCTTTCTCCTTCATTAGGATTAGTTAAAAACATTCTGCATTCAGCTTTAGAAAAAGTGTAGTAATTATCGGTGCCAAATTTAATTTCGTTATTAATCAATACTAGATGAGAATAGAGATGGCCATATTCGGTCTCATCTGAAATTTTGTTAAGAATAATTTTAATTGTTAAATTAGGATTTGAAGCCATATCCCAATTATAAATGTAGCTTTGATAAATGACACTCTCAGTGTTTTTTTCAGGAGACCACATAAAATCAAATTGAAGTGGATATCTATTTGTAGGTGAATAAACATTATAAAGTATAAAATTAGATTCAACAATATCACCACTTATCATTTCTTTGTTTGAGTCAAATTTGTACGGATAAATATTTGCATCTTGTTTGACTGAAGGAGCAGAAATTTTTTGTTCCTCAACACAATCATAACCCACAAAGAAATTAGTTCCTATTTCATTACCTAAATTTTTGCTAAATCTTGTTGGTACTAGTTCTGATCGGATTCCACGATAAGTGTTCCACAAAACTCCGTTTTCATCACGTTCTATAGCTCCTTCGTGAGGTTGTGTTGTTAAATTTCCTCTATCAAGAATAAGCGATGGATATTCTGAAGTTCCTCCTGAAAATCTCGTTTGTTGAGTCAAAATTAATCCTTGTTGATTTATTACAACGGCATCATTAGAAGCGCCTTCAACACCTAATGATAATTGACTTCCTTCAGAGGCACGCATAAGTAAATATGATCCAAATGTCATATATCCAACTTCCCCAAATAAAAGACCTTCTAAGAAATTGACATTGTCATAAAAAGTTTGATATTGAGTTTTTTGCCATTCCCACCATTTTAATAATTTAGACCGACTGACCACTTTGTTGTCTTCAGGAATGTCCTGTCTTATTTGGGTTTCTTCATCTGTGGCTATAATTCCTTCAAGTTTAGTTTCTTGCAATTGTTTACCCATTTCTGCGGTCAATGCTTTTGTTGCACCGCCTGTTGTAAGATCATTTACTAAAATGGTATTTAATGAAAGCTCTATTTCTCCAATCGCGTTAACAATTTCCTGAAGTGTATCAAGATTTACATTATCTGATTGTAGTAAAGTATGAATGTCGTCAATCTGATTTTGTAAAATTTTCCCCTGTTCGGCACTTAAAATCGAATCAGTTCCTCCGGAAACCAGATCATTTATAATGTCTAAATATTGACTGGCTAATTTTGTAAAATCGTTTAATGGAGCATAACCTCCTGCGATTCCTTTTTGGTTTTTATCTTCTTTGGCTGTAAATAATGCTTTATGTGCTAGTTGGCTATTTGTATGAAGGTCCAATTGTGATTTTTCGGCCTTTGCATTTAATGTTTGTTCAAGATTTTCAACATCTTGAAACGGAACTTTTTCAAACTTGTGTCGAAAAGAATCCCAAGTATCCCAGAATTGTTGTTGTGAAGGTTTTAATCCGGTTTTAAACCAAGTTTTAATTGTATTTAAGGTTTGAATTGCCATGCTTTTTGTTTTTTAATAATGATATAGAACACAACCGGTTCTAACAAAGGTTAATGAAAAATGTAATGATGGGTAAATCCAACTCTTGTCGGGAATTTTAGGCAATTTTCGCATGCCTCTTGAGAATAAAAAATCCATAACGGCTATTTTAAATGATTAATAATAAAGTCGTATGTGGTATTTTTTTGAGGAGAAAATAAAGTAGGTAAGGAGTAAAACAACTATGTGTTTTCTTCTGTTTTTGGAAAATCAAAAGTAGGAAAAGGAATATGTTTTTTAATAAGGAATGACTTGAGGAATTCAGTAGTTTCAGTAAATTGTTCTTTTGCTGAAACTACTGAATTCAAGAGGTTTATATTTTTAAAAAGACAAATCTCAAGTGTACTTTTACACCCGGAAAAACAGCTTCATTATGAATAAAAATACAATTCACAATTTCAATCTTTTGATAAAAAATAGCACTTCTACACAAAGTTCAGAAGAGTTAACCAAAACTATTATAAAAGAACTTGCTGAGGTTTCAAAAGAAATCAATGGGCAAAAAGATATCGTACAACTTTGGCAGGAACAAAACGCTCTAAATACTGCAATGAATAATACTTTAGACTCGGCCGAAGAAGGCGCTTTGGATACTAATGCTGCAATAAAAACAGACTCTTCGTTTAGCACTACTTCTTCGGCTCCATCAAAATTTAATGCTTCAATCGGAGGAGGCGTTGCTGATACAACTGAAAGAACAACAACGAGTTCTTTCACTTCGGCTAACACTACTTCTCCGGTTTCAGAAGCAGAAAATGGTATTATGAATACTTCAACTAATCAGATTTATAACAGTATTGATAGCAATCAAATGTTGATTTTGCCACAAACTGACCATAACGAACCTTCGGTTGAACTTGTTAAAACTGAAATCAAAAAGAAATTAGACCAAGCAAAGGAGGCAAATGATGTAGAAGCTATTCAATATTGGACTCGTATCAGTAATGCTTTTGAAAAAGATGCAGTTGTTGCGGATTTTTATAATAAACCAGACGAAATGCTATTTACAGAAATGTATACTGCTTTAAAACAATCAAGGTCCTTAGTAGAAATTAAAAACTTTAATTGGGAAAGCGTTCGTAAAAAAATGATTGAGGCAATCGATGCAAATATTCTTAAAGGGGAAATTTCTAAAGAGAATAAAAACCGTTGGGAAACAATCAAAAAACAATTAATGGATGATAAAACGAATATTGCCAATCTTTTTGAGCAATATGATGAATTATTTTTATTACTCAAAGAAGTTGAAGGATTAGAGGCTTTGCCTAATTCTATTACGATAAGGACAAAGACAAAAGTTTATCCTAATTTAAGTGCAGATAAAACTTATCCATCAATTGGAACAGGAGATGTTTATGTATTCTTAAAAAAGATAAGTAAACAAGAGGTTCTTGGAAGTGGGGTAAATAAAGGTGCAGTAAAAATTAAAAATACTAATGCCACTTCATTTATTGTGGGTGAGAGTC
>NZ_DASWYK010000119.1:0-9275 GCF_036405015.1 Flavobacterium sp.
ATCTATTCAGATTCCAAGAGCTAAACCTTCTGAAGTTGTAGCACAAATTGTAAAAGATCTAGATATGGCTGCAAGTTTATTACCTGGAAACTGGGGTTCTGGGGCTTATGGTCGCTTTACGAAAGGTGCCGCTATGGCGCAAAAATCGAGAGTACTTCTAACATTTGCAAGTCCTTTATTTAATAAAAACTGGGATGGTTCAAACGAGCGTTGGGAAGCGGCTTTAAAAGCTGGATTAGAAGCAGAAGCTCAATTGACTGCTGATGGTTATGGATTATATGGAAGTACTGCAAAACAATGGGAACAAATGTTTTTGATTGATAATGCATTTTGTTCAGAAGCTATCACAGTGCAACTTTGTGGAGTTGGTGTTACATCACAGGCTATAAATAATTCTTGGGAAAAAGGAATTCGTTTATTAAGCTTAGGAGGTACAGGAGGAGGAGTTGCTGCTCCTAAAGAAATGATTGATTTATTTCCAATGGCAGATGGTAGAAGACCAACCGCTGCAAATGGTTACAACGATTTCACTTTTTTCGTTAACAGAGATCCAAGATTCTACAGAACTTTTGCTTTCTCTGGAGTTAAATGGGGAAGTAAAGAAACTCCGAACAGTGTTCTTTGGGCATATCGTTGGGTAGATGGAGCTAATAAAGCAGGTTTTTCAGACGGAAACACTGCAATATCAAGCCCTGCTTTTATTAGAAAAATGACTAATACTAATGCTAGTAAAGAAACTAACTTCCAGTATTCTGGTACAGATATTTTTGAGTACCGCTATGCTGAGTTATTATTAAATATTGCAGAATGTTACGCAGCTTTAGGTCAGACAAGTAATACCTTAAATTATTTAGGAAGAATTAGAAATCGTGTTGGTATTCCTGCTGCAAACAATTATGGAATAGGTACATTGTCTGATAAATATCAGGCTATTGAAGCTGTTTTATATGAAAGAAGAGTAGAATTAGCTTACGAAGGAAAACGTTTTTGGGATGTTCAAAGATGGATGTTATATGATAATGAAGTTTTACCTGGAGTTACAGGAGGTACTGTAAGTAAATTAGGTTTAACTCCAATTAATGGAACAAAACGTACTGGTAACTTCTTACAATACAGAGTTGCAACAACATCTGCAACGACAGATCCTTTGGCAACTGCTCGTGCAAGTGTAATAGCGGATCCGGATGCAGCAAATTTTAATGCTCAATTAGCAACTTTAGCGACATTCTACAACACAAACTTTATTCGTACAGCATTGGTTACTCCTATGGATAACTTTAATGGAGCTGCTGTTAATATTAAGTTTAATCCTAACTATTATATTAATGGTTTGAATACAACAGCTTTAACTTCAAACCCATGGTTGTTACAAACTATAGGTTGGAATGATAATTTTGGTGGAGCGGGAACGTTCAATTACCAAGAATAAATTTATTTATATCACAAAGAATCAATATAAAACTTTTCACCTGTATTCCGTCAAAAGATACAGGTGATTTGTTTAGAAAGAATTACCAAAGTCACAATTAATATGAAAAATTCCGCATTATTTATCGCATCTCTGCTTTTTTTAGGAAGCGCAAAATGTTTTGCTCAGTATCCAAAAATTAGTCCAGAAGTTCAGGCGCAGGAAAAAAAGATTAAAGAAGAAGCTCAACGTCTTTCTGACGAAGCTTGGGAAAAAGCTTTAGTTGTTATTGAAGAAGAAGCTAAACATGGAAAACCTTATATTCCGTGGGCATCAAGACCAACAGATTTACCTCAGGCTGAAATTCCAGCTTTCCCAGGTGCTGAAGGAGGAGGAATGTACACTTTTGGAGGTCGTGGCGGAAAAGTCTACACGGTAACAAGTTTAGAAGATCGTGGACCAGGAACTTTACGTGAAGCTTGCGAACAAGGAGGAGCGAGAATAGTGGTATTTAATGTTGCTGGAATTATCAGATTAAAAAGTCCATTAATTATTCGTGCGCCTTACATTACAATCGCAGGACAAACTGCTCCTGGAGATGGAGTTTGTATTGCTGGTGAATCAACTTGGATTGATACGCATGATGTAATTATCAGACACGTACGTTTCCGTCGTGGAGAAACTTTCGTTGGACGCCGTGATGATGCAATTGGTGGAAATCCTGTTGGAAACATTATGATTGACCACGTTTCTGCAACTTGGGGATTAGACGAAAATATGTCAATTTACAGACACATGTACAACCCAGGTCCAGGATATCCAGATATTAAAGTTGGAACGGTAAACATTACCATTCAAAACAGTTTATTCGGAGAAGCTTTAGATACTTACAACCATGCTTTTGGAAGTACTTTAGGTGGAGAAAACTGTTCTTTCATGAGAAATATGTGGGCTAATAATGCTGGTAGAAATCCTTCTATTGGATGGAATGGAATCTTCAATTTTGTTAACAACGTAGTTTTTAACTGGTACAACAGATCTACAGATGGTGGAGATTACACTGCAAATTACAACATCATCAACAACTTCTACAAACCGGGTCCTGTAACCGATTTAACACAGCCAATCAGCTATAGAATCTTAAAACCAGAATCTGGAAGAAGTAAATTGCCTTATATGGTTTTTGGTAGAGCTTTCGTAAACGGAAACGTAGTTAACGGAAATGAAAAAGTGACTAAAGACAACTGGGATGGTGGTATTCAAATCGAAAACAAAAAAGGTGAATTGATGACTTATGATGAAGCAAAAGAATATTTTGCTAAAATGAAAGCCGACAAACCTTTCCCAATGCCATGGTTCAATAAATTCATGACTGCTGAAGAATCTTATGAGTTTGTACTTAAAAACGTCGGAGCAACTTTACCAATCAGAGATAAAGTAGATGAAAGAATCGTAAGAACGGTAAAAACCGGAGTTCCAGAATATGCAAAAGGATTAGAGAAAAAGACTTTCTACCAATTCGAACACAGACGTTTACCAATGGATTCATACAAACAAGGTATTATTACAGATATTTCTCAAGTTGGAGGATATCCAGAATACAAAGGAAAACCTTATGTAGATACAGACAAAGATGGTATGCCAGATGCATGGGAGAAAAAATACGGTTTAAACCCGAATGACCCATCTGATGCTCAAGGAGACTTAAACGGAGACGGATATTCTAATATTGAAGATTACATCAACGGAGTAAATCCAGCAATAAAAGTGAACTGGAAAGATTTAGCAAATAATAAAGAAACTTTAGTTAGACCTTTATTAGACTTAAAATAGGAACAGTTTTTGAAAGTATAGAAAGCAAATGCGAATTATTTTTTTCTCGCGCAAGCTGAAAAATTGCTCGCAAAGTCGCTGAGACGCAAAGTTTATTAAAAAGAAAAGCGAAAAAGCTTTGCGTCTCAGCGACTTTTCGAGATTAAAAAAATCCGTCTTTAAATTTTATCAAAATATACTTCTAGCTTTAAAATTATTAAAAAGTAAAAAATCATGGCACTAAATAAAATAAACGCAGGATTACTATCAATCGTTTTCGCATTTTCAACTTTAAGTGCGCAGCAGCATTTAGATCCTGAATATATCAAAGTTACAAACGAAAGAGCCGCTAAAATCGTTGTAAAATTAGATTTGAAAAACGATGCAAAAGAAAAAGCTGTTTCGAATATTATAGCACAGCAATTCAGAGATTTAACGGAAATCCAAGACGGAAGAGACGCTGAAATCAAAAAAGTAAAAGAAGATACTTCTTTAGCCAAAGAGAAACAAAGCGAGAATATTGACAAACTGAAAACAAATGCAGACAAGTCAATTGCAAAATTGCATAAATCTTACCTTAAAAAATTAGGTAAAGAATTATCAGAAGACAAAATTACTGAAGTTAAAGACGGAATGACTTATGGTGTACTTCCAATTACGGTTGCTGGGTACAATGATATGCTTCCAAACCTAACTGCAGAACAGAAAGAGTACATTTATAATGCTTTAGTTGAAGCAAGAGAACATGCAATGGATGGTGGCTCTTCTAAAGAAAAACACGGATGGTTTGGTAAATACAAGGGAAGAATCAACAACTATTTATCAAAACAAGGTTACGATCTAAATAAAGAAAGTAAAGACTGGCACGAACGTGTTGAACAAAGAGAGAAAAACAAAGTAAAAGATTCTACAACCAAAGAATAAGCTCTCTCGAAACTTACACTAACATCTATTAACTACACTACACAATTCATGCAAAATATTTTTCCAAACCGTACTTTAAAGAGAACATTAATGGCATTTTCATTTTGTTCACTTGTATCATCGGCTTATGCCCAATATCCAGTAATTCCAAAAGATGTTCAAGCAAAAGCAGACGCAATTTTAGCTGATGAAGAAACAAGATTGAGCGAAATCTGGAACGCGAATCTTCACATTATAAAAGAGGAAGCAAAACAAGGAAAACCATATTTGCCTTGGGCATCCTATCCAAAAGATTTTGTTTTTGCAGATATTCCTGCTTTCCCTGGTGCTGAAGGAGGTGGAGCATACACACAAGGAGGACGTGGCGGAAAAATATTCGTAGTTACTAGTTTAGAAGACAGCGGAAAAGGAACTTTCCGCGAAGCCTGCGAAGCTGTTGGAACAAGAACAATCGTTTTTAATGTTTCAGGAATTATTCACTTGAAAAAGAGAATCAGCATGCGTGCGCCTTACGTAACCATTGCTGGACAAACTGCTCCTGGCGACGGAATTTGTATCGCTGGAGAAACTTTAGAAATTGACACACACGACGTTATTATCAGACACATGCGTTTTAGACGTGGTGCAACTGAAGTAACGAGAAGAGATGATGCACTTGGAGGAAATCCAATGGGAAATATCATTGTTGACCACTGTTCAGTAAGCTGGGGATTGGACGAAAATATTTCTCTTTACAGACATCAATTTGCAGCGAATGCTAAATCAAAATTGGAGAAATTACCAGCTTGTAATATCACCATTCAAAACACAATTTCATCTGAAGGTTTAGATACTTATAATCACGCATTCGGTAGTACAATTGGCGGATTAAATAGTACTTTTATGCGTAATTTATGGGCTGACAACATTTCTAGAAACGCTTCTATCGGAATGTATGGCGACTTTAATTTTGTGAATAACGTAGTATTTAATTGGTGGAATCGTACCTTAGATGGTGGTGATTATCGTTCGATGTTGAACATTATCAATAATTATTTTAAACCAGGTCCAATAACACCAGCAGGTGAGCCAATTTCGCATAGAATTGTAAAACCTGAGTCTGGATATATTGAACCAAAACAATATGGAAGAGCTTATGTTTCAGGAAATTTCATTGTAGGTTCTCCTGAAGTTACAGCAGATAACTGGAATGGTGGCGTGCAATTGGAAAATCTTCCAGAAGCTGAAACAAAAGAATTTTTAGCGGCTATTAAACAGCCAAAACCATTCTCAATGCCTCAATTTAAAATTATGGGAGCAGAAGAAGCGTATGATTTCGTTTTAGCAAATGTTGGAGCTACAATTCCAAAAAGAGATGCAGTTGACGAAAGAATTTTGAAACAAGTTCGTACAGGAAAAATTGAAGCAAAAGACGGTTTAGAAAATTCAATCGGTAAAGAATTTATCAAAAGAAGATTGCCTGCAGATTCTTATAAAAAAGGAATTATAACCCATCCAGATCAAGTTGGCGGTTATCCAACTTACAAAGGAAAAGCATATAAAGATTCTGATAATGACGGAATTCCAGATGCTTGGGAAAAGAAATACGGTTTAAATCCAAATGATGCTTCAGATGCCAATAAAGATTTAAACGGAGATGGTTATACTAATATTGAGAAATATATTAACGGTATAGATCCAACTAGTAAAACAGATTGGACAAAAATCGAAAACAATACCGATACGTTGGCTAAATTAAAGTCATTATTGCAATAGTGATTTAGTTATATAAGAATATTTTCAAAGCAAACCTGACAGGTTTTTAAAACCTGTCAGGTTTCATAACACAAAGAATATCCACATAGTTTGTCATTCCGAGGAACGAGACCCGAGCGATAGCGAATAGGCGAAGCAAATCACACTCGAATTGACATTAAGTGAATAAACCCAAAGTTTGTCGTTTCGTCGTAAGGAGAAATCTCCGTTAGTAGCTCGACAAAGATTGGGAATTTAGATTGCGGAGTTTCTTGCGAAGATTTCTCCTTACGTCGAAACGACAAGATTGTGGAGATTTAGAATGTAAATGAGAAACCTAAATTATATGAGCTTATATTGCTTATATGGTTTAATTTAAACTCTAAAAAATAATAAGGTGAATTTTACCCAGTTAAAAAATATTACTTCTTTCAAAAACACATTGTTCTTAATGTGTTTTGCTCTGTTATTTAATACAGACATCACAGCCCAAAACACTTTCCCAGACATTGTAAAAACTAAAGAAGGGAAACTTTCTTTTACCACAGACAATCAAGGAAACCAAATTCCTGATTTTTCTTTTGCAGGATATAGAAACTCCGAAGTTGCAATTCCGAATTTGGAAAACAAGATTTTTGTTTCCAAACAAGAAGAAGATGCCACACAGAAAATCCAAAATGCAATTGATTATGTAAGCGCATTAAAACCAGACAAATCAGGTTTTCGTGGAGCAGTCCTTTTAGATAAAGGAATCTTTAAAGTAAGCGGAACATTATACATCAGAAAATCGGGTGTTGTTTTAAGAGGAAGCGGAAACAGTGGAAACGGAACCGTACTTTTAGGAACAGGTTTAGAAAGAGAAGCTTTAATTAGAATTTTAGGTGTAAACGATAAAGTGTATAAAGATTCATTCGAATTTAGTAACGCTTATACACCACTTGGAACTCAGAAAATCCAATTAAAAAATGCATCGAAATTAAAAGTTTCAGACGAAATTGAAATCAGCAAACCTTTAACTGATAATTTCATTAAAGAGGTAAATATGCAGGATTTCGGCGGAGAAACTTCTTGGATTGGATGGAAAAAAGGGGCTTGGGATATGACTTGGAATAGAGTTGTAGCCAAAATCAACGCAAATGAAGTTACATTGAATTCTCCAATTACAATGGCATTAGATGATGTTTTCGGAGTTTCAAAAGTGACGGTTTATTCATGGCCGGGAAGAGTTGAAAATGCTGGAGTTGAAAATATCTTGATTAAATCGACTTTTAATACTTCAAATGCAAAAGACGAAGAACACAGATGGCAGGCAATTAGTATTGAAAACACCAGAAATGCTTGGGTAAAGCAAGTTAATTTCAAGCATTTTGCAGGTGGGGCAGTTACGATTTTAAAAACAAGTCAACAAATTACAGTTGAAGATTGTATTGCAACAGAACCGGTTTCAGAAATTGCTTCATTCAGAAGACATACATTTTATACAGAAGGTCAGCAGACGCTTTTCCAACGTTGTTATTCAGAATTTGGATATCATGATTTCGCTGTGGGAGGATTTGGAACAACAGGTCCAAATGCTTTTGTTCAGTGCGAATCACATCTTCCATTCAGTAATAGCGGCGCAATTGGAAGCTGGGCAACTGGTGTTTTATTTGATATTGCTAATATTGATGGGCAAGCATTGAGCTATAATAATAGAGAACAAGGCGGAAGAGGAGCTGGATGGACAGCATCAAATTCTGTAATCTGGGAATCTTCAGCTTCAAAAGTAGAATGTTATAGTCCGCCAACTGCTCAAAACTGGGCTTTCGGAGTTTGGGGACAATTTGGAGGAAACGGACACTGGAAAGATGTAAACGGACATATTAGTCCAAGAAGTTTATTTTATACGCAATTAGAAAACAGATTAGGAAAACTTCCAACGCCAGCTTTTATTTACGATTTAGGTTCAGAACCATCTTCAAGTCCGACAATCGAAGTGGCGCAAGAATTGACCAAAGCTTCAGTTACAACCAAACAAAGCTTGCCAGAATGGATTACAGAAGTTTCAAAACAAAACCCGATTAACATCAATAATTCAGGTTTAAAAAATGCAAATGATTTAAAGAATACTGTTTCCAATAAATCAGAGAATAAGTCAAAAGTTATCACTGAAAACGGTTGGTTAACTTTTAACGGAAAAGTGATTGCCGGAAAACAAATGAATGTAGCATGGTGGAGAGGTGATCTTACAGATGATTTCGTAAACAAATCATTACCACACGTAACTCGTTTTGTACCAGGAAGAACAGGAAATGGATTAACAGACAGAGTTCAGGAAACGGTTGATTATTTAACTTCCAACAATATCATTGCTTTAGAACACAATTACGGTTTATGGTACGACCGCAGAATGGACGATCACGAACGAGTACGTAGAATTGACGATGATACTTGGCCTCCGTTTTACGAACAGCCTTTCGCGAGAAGCGGAAAAGATTTTGCTTGGGATCATTTGAGCAAATATGACTTAACAAAATTCAACGATTGGTACTGGAGCCGTTTAGCACAGTTTGCAACTTTGGCAGAACCAAACGGGCAAATGTTAATCAATCAGCAATATTTTCAGCATAATATTTTAGAAGCTGGAGCGCACTGGGCGAGTTCACCTTGGCGTTCAGCAAATAATATTAATAACTCAGGATTTCCTGAGCCACCGCCTTACGCAGGAGACAAACGTATTTTCATGGCGGAACAATTTTACGATGTTACGAATGCTGATAGAAGAAAATTACACCAAGGTTTCATTAGAAAATCTTTCGAAAACTTTCAAGATAACAGCAATGTAATTCAGTTAACAAGCGCCGAATATACTGGTCCGCTTCACTTTATGGAGTTCTGGTTAGACGAAGCTCAAAAATGGAAAGATGAAACGGGCAAAAAAGGCTTAATCGGTTTAAGTGCTACGAAAGATGTTCAGGATGCAATTTTAAATGATGGCAAAAGAGTTAAAACAGTTGATGTAATTGACATCCGTTATTGGTATTACAAAGAAGACGGTTCTGCTTACGCTCCACAAGGAGGCGTTAATTTAGCACCAAGACAACACGCAAGAAAACTGAAAACTGGAAAAGAAACCGATAATCAAGTGTATCGTGCCGTTAGAGAATATCGCGAAAAATATCCTGAAAAAGTGATTTTATATTCAACAGATGGATCTTCTCGTTTCGGATGGCCAGCTTTGATGGCGGGAGCTTCAATGCCAAATATTCCAAAAATAGAATTGCCTCAGTTTTATTCCGCTTTAAGCGAAATGAAATTAGTTGACGGAAATACGTTCTCAGACAATCTTTGGAAATTAGAAAACAAAGGCAAAAGCTATCTTTTCTATCTGAAAAACGATCAAGATATTACAATTGAT
>NZ_DASWYK010000120.1:0-15803 GCF_036405015.1 Flavobacterium sp.
AAGCTAATTGCAATAACAATTATAGAAAAAGTAAAATTTCGCATATTTTTAAAGTTTAGAATGATAAAAAATAACTTCTCAAAAAAATACGGAAAACCCAATAAAGAATCCTAAAAGATAAGTTTTCACATACTTTTTTCATGACTGAAAATCATCGATTTGGGCAATCAAATATAACGAAGTTTTATGAGAATCTACTTCAAAAAAGAAGAAAATTTATACAAAAAAAGCAGTTTTGAAAAGACTAAAATCTTTCTATTTTAAGATTTAAAAGTGCAAAAAAACAAACGTAATAATTTTGAATAATCTCTATATCAATAATTACAATTCAAAATCGCTTAATTCCGAACTTAATGCGTTATCTTTGCACCCTGAATTCAGTTTAAATAAGAGTAATCTTTAAAACTGGCTTTTTAGAATAGAAAAATAGCCCATTACAATGAAATTAGATAGAAAAGAAATTCTTAAAGCATTAGAAACAATTACTATTGCTGGCGAAGGAAAAAATATGGTTGAAAGCGGCGCTGTAACCAATGTTATTACTTTTGGCGATGAAGCTGTTGTAGACCTTGTATTGCACACACCGGCAATGCATATTAAAAAAAGAGCAGAAGACGATATTAGAAAAACAATTCACGAATTAATATCTCCAGATGCTAAAGTAAAAGTAAATATTAAAGTAGAATCTCCTGAAAAGCCTGAAATTAAAGGTCGTGCTATTCCAGGAATCAAAAATATTATTGCAGTTGCCTCTGGAAAAGGAGGAGTAGGAAAATCTACTGTAACGGCAAACTTAGCAGTAACGCTTGCAAAAATGGGTTTTAAAGTTGGTGTTTTAGATGCTGATATTTATGGGCCTTCAATGCCGATTATGTTCGACGTTGAAAATGAAAAACCGGTTTCTATATCAGTTGACGGAAAATCAAAAATGAAACCTATCGAAAGCTATGAAATCAAAATGCTTTCTATCGGATTTTTTACTGCTCCAAGTCAAGCTGTAATCTGGAGAGGTCCAATGGCTGCAAAAGCATTAAATCAAATGATTTTTGATGCAGATTGGGGCGAATTAGATTTCATGCTTTTGGATTTACCTCCTGGAACTGGAGATATTCACTTATCTATCATGCAATCTCTTCCTATTACAGGAGCTGTTGTAGTAAGTACACCACAAGCTGTAGCTTTAGCAGATGCTAAAAAAGGAGTAGCAATGTTTATGCAGGATAATATCAATGTTCCTGTTTTAGGCATTATTGAAAACATGGCTTATTTCACACCTGAAGAATTACCTGATAATAAATATTATATCTTTGGACAAGAAGGAGCTAAAAATCTTGCTCAAGATCTTGAAGTTCCATTTTTAGGAGAAGTTCCAATTGTACAATCTATTCGTGAAGCAGGAGATTACGGTCGTCCGGCAGCATTACAAACCGCTTCTCCAATAGAAAAAGTATTTGAAGAAATTACTAGAAATGTTGTTCAGGAAACAGTAAACAGAAACGAAAGCTTACCTGCAACTGAAGCTATTAAAATTACAACAATGGCAGGTTGCTCTGCAGTGAAGAAAAATTAGATAATTAGATAATGTGCCAATTAGATAATGTGAATAATTATCTAATTAACAAATTTTCTAATTGACACATTCTTTTAAATTGACACATTATAATTATGACAACAGAAGAATTAACAAATAATGTTTTATTGGCCTTAGACGAGATAAGACCATTTTTAAAATCTGATGGTGGAGATATTTCATTAATTTCTATTGAAGATGATAAACATGTAAAAGTTCGTTTGGAAGGAGCTTGTATTAGCTGCAGCGTTAATCAAATGACACTGAAAGCTGGAGTGGAGACAACTATTAAAAAATATGCACCACAAATTGAAACAGTGGTAAACATAATGTAACAAAAGAAAGAATTTTGCAAAGGATTTACTTTTGATTTTTAACAAGAATAATAAGCCTTATTGTTGTTTGCGTGAAAAATTCACAAAAAAACCTTTATAAAATGCAGTTTTTTGAGACATTCATAAAAAACTCCTCAAAGATTTAAGAGTTTCGGTTACAAAATTGTTACATTTTTAATTTAAATTTGTAAACCAACCCTAAATCTTAAACTATGAGAAACTATTACGCTCTTTTTTTATTATTGTTTGTAAGTGTCGTAAATGCACAACAGGGTCAAACACTTCTTGCTTATAAAGCTTGGGTAAATGAATCTGAAGAATGGTCAGATTTTCAATATTCGGGGCAAATTATCTTTTCTACGAATGGAAAAACTGAAGAAGGCGCTTTAAGAATTGGCAATTATGATTTTTTATATGACCTTTGCGACGGAAAAGCAAAGTTTTCAAATAAAGCAACTTACAGCTCTGCCGAGTTCTCTCATCCGAGAAAACTTGCCGCACTGACAGACAAACAAGGAGTATTAAACTCTACTTACGAAGGAACACTAATTTTCCAGGCTGATAAAGATTATTACTCTGTCATTTCCGTTGTCACTATATTAGAAAAAGGAGGTAATATAATTGGTGTAAAAATGCGCCTGAAAGACGGCAATCGAAAAGAATATGCTTTTAGCTTAAAAGACAAAAGTTAAAATTAATAAAGAGTTTGAACACGTTTTCAAATTCTGCAATAAAATTCCAATAATTTAAAATGGATGTATTAATAAAGATTAAAGATCGAGAAGGAGTTATACACGAATTACAGGCTCCAACTGATATGGCAATGAACATAATGGAGTTATGCAAAGCATACGAACTTCCTGTTGAAGGAACCTGCGGCGGAATGGCCATGTGTGCTTCTTGCCAATGTTATGTTCTAAACGATGTTGCATTACCGGAAATGGGAGATGACGAAGAAGCTATGCTTTCGGAAGCATTTTACGTTAAATCAAATAGCCGTTTGGGCTGCCAGATTCCAATTACTGAAGATTTAGAAGGTTTGGAATTAGAATTAGCACCTGAATATTAAAAATATAAAAAAGGCGAGAAAATTAATTCTCGCCTTTTTTTATAACTAGTGATTTTTTTCAAGACTTAACCAGTTATTTCCATTCCCATTCTAACTCTGAAATAAAGCTGATTCCTTTTTTTTCAGTTATCATTTTTAACTCATCTCTAAGGGTTTCAACATTTTTAATTTCAGATTTTGGAATCATAATATTCAAACCTGTCTTTAAAGCAATAAAAAAATAATCCTTTATTTCACTAATATTCTCAAATCCAGAAAAATTCAATTCCGAACTACCAATATCTTTACTAAAAACCTCCAATACATCTTCCTTAAAAAGCAATTTGGAAGTAACTCCAATTCTATTTTTAAAATTCTCTTTCACATATTTCCTAAAAAATCTTTTGTAATATATTTTCAAATAAATAGGAAAAAAACAAAAAAAAAAATACTTGCTCCTCCAAAGTAATAGACTATCGGGAGATTATTAATTTCATAAAACAAAAAGCCAATTAATAGTAGTATCATTAACACTAATATTCGACCCGTTTTTCTTTGTTTCTTTATTAATTTACTTTTCGAAGCCAAATATAATTGCTGCTGTAAATAATCGTTTTCTGTTAAGCTATAATTCAGTTCCATTTAACCCAAATGCATTTATTGAGCTATAAAAGTATTTTTAATAGTTTCATTTTAGTACCATAAAAAGTTTTATTACTACTATGATAGGATATATCAATGAATCAAAAAAGCCGTAATTACTTTCGCAATTACGGCTTTTTCTTTATAACAATTTTCTTTAATCTCTAAGATTATACCAAACCTGCCTGAATTAAATATTCTGCAATTTGGATCGTGTTTGTTGCAGCACCTTTTCTTAAGTTATCCGCAACAATCCACATGTTTAATGTGTTTGGTTGGCTTTCATCGCGACGGATTCTTCCAACAAAAACGTCATTTTTACCTTCTGCATATAATGGCATTGGGTAGGTAAAAGTATCTAAATTATCCTGCACCACTACTCCATCAGTGTTGTGTAAGATTTCGCGAACTTCATTCACTTCAAAATCATTTGTGAACTCAACGTTTACCGCTTCACTATGTCCACCAACAACTGGTACACGAACTGCAGTAGCTGTAACTCTAATTGTATTATCACCTAAGATTTTTTGAGTTTCGCGAACTAATTTCATTTCTTCTTTAGTGTATCCATTATCCTCAAAACTATCGCAATGAGGAATCGCATTTCTGTGAATTGGATATTTGTAAGCCATATCACCTTGAATTCCTGCGTACTCATTTTCTAGTTGTTTTACTGCTTTTACACCAGTTCCAGTAATCGATTGGTACGTAGAAACAATAATTCTTTCGATATTATATTTTCTGTGTAAAGGAGCCAAAGCCAATACCATCTGAATAGTAGAACAGTTTGGATTTGCAATGATTTTATCTTCTTTAGTTAACACAGAAGCGTTGATTTCTGGAACCACTAATTTTTTAGTAGGATCCATTCTCCACGCAGAAGAGTTGTCGATTACAGTTGTTCCAGCAGCAGCAAATTTTGGCGCCCACTCTAATGAAGTATCTCCACCAGCTGAGAAAACAGCAATATCAGCTTTCATATCAACTGCTGTTTGTAAACCAACTACTTTATATTTAGTTCCTTTGTATTCGATTTCTTTTCCTACTGATCTTTCAGATGCAACAGGAATTAATTCTGTAACAGGAAAATTTCTTTCCGCTAAAACTTTAAGCATTACTTCGCCAACCATTCCGGTAGCACCTACAACTGCAATTCTCATTTTTATATTTTTAAATAATCAATTAATCTAATTTGTGAAGCAAAAATAAGTATAATAAAAGTCTTGACAAGGTGGTTCACAAAAAATAACAAAATGTTACAAAACAAACAAAAGTTGATTTACTGCAAATTCCGCGAACAGCTTTTATCGTTTATTAATTATGTCAAAAGGTAATGCAAATGAACCAATACTTTTTAAATACTCTTGATCTTCTTTTGTTAATTCGTTTGTTCCAATTGCAACATCTTCCCAAATGTTGTTTTGCTCTCGCTTAAGTAAAAATTCAATTTTTTCAACCTTTGGTTTCCTGTTAAGACCTACAATTGTTAAATCAATAAATTGCCCTACTTTGATTTCTCCTTTTACTATTTGTCCTGATAAGAAAAATCCTCTGTCAGTTATTTGAAAAAAGTCTCTGACTTTAAATCGAGCAACTGTTAAATTATGCCAATTATATCCACAAAATCGACATTGTCTTGAATATGGCGTCCTTGAAAGTTTAGTGCATTTCGGACAATAATTAAAGAAAATTTTATCTGGGTGTTGAGACAAAATCCTATTTGCAGTATTTAATTCAAATTGCTGGTAACTTTCTTTAAGTAAATCTAATACACTTTGATCAGAAGTAAGCCAACCTTTTGTTCTGTAAATTTCTATCAAATTTGTATTTTCTAAACCTTTAAGTTTATAAGTTGATTGAGAATGTCTAATAGCCATTCTTTCCAAATCTGTCAACAAATTAGGAAAATAATTAATTATATACTTTGCTGTTTGAATATCCATTTTATTTCTGGTATTTTTTATTTCATTGTCTCACAATAAAAATAGTACAATTGCTTCATATATGATGTCAAAATAAAAAAACCGCCTCTTTAGAAGGCGGTTAAGTTAGACTTAGTGTAGCGGTATTATATTTTTATTTATTTTTTAATAAATCTCTAATTTCAGTAAGCAATTCTTCCTGAGTAGGTGCTGCTGGTTGATTCGGTGCTGGTTCTTCTTTCTTTTTAAGACTGTTCAAAGCTTTAATGATCAAGAACAAAACAAAAGCTACGATAATAAAGTTAATTACTGCCGAAAGAAACATACCGTATTTCACTCCACCAAAAGCGGTCAAATCTTCTATCCTTGATAAATGAGCTGCGTCTAAAGCAGGTTTTAGTACTAAAGGTGTAATTACATCTTCTATAAATGAACTTACAATTTTACCAAAAGCAGCTCCAATAATTACCGCAACAGCAAGGTCAACTACGTTGCCTTTCATTGCAAATGCCTTAAATTCTGAAAAAAATCCCATATCTGATTTGTTTAGTTTTACATTAAATGAATATCGAAAATAAGCATTTTTACTTAAAATCACTAAGAAAAACCGATTTAAACCATATAAGTAATGTAAGATATTATAAGATTTACACAATAAATAATTATACAGCTAACAAAAAAAAGAAAATCAAGTCCAGCTAAAATGAACTTATATGACTTATATGGTTTAAAAACTACCTGAAAAATACGCGCTTTACTCGCTGCGAAATACTCGTCATTATCTCATACGGAATTGTTTTTAAAGCTACTGCCATCTCAATAACCGTTGGACTTTCGCCAAAAATAATTACTGGATCGCCTTCTTTGCAGTCAATTTCTGAAACGTTTACCATCAGCATGTCCATACAAACACTGCCTACAATTGGCGCTTTCTGATTTTTGATTGTGACAAAACCAACTTCATTTCCCCATAATCTCGAAATTCCGTCGGCGTAACCAATTGGAATTGTGGCTATTTTGGTTTCTTTTTCTGCCATAAAACGTCGTCCGTAACCTACGCTGTCTCCTGCAGGAATCACACGAACTTGAGAAATAATGGATTTTAAAGTTCCAACATTTTCTAAATATTTTTGTTCCGTAGAATCATTCGAAACGCCGTATAAACCAATTCCTAAACGCACCATATTATATTGGGCATTCGGAAAATTACTGATTCCAGAAGTATTCAAAATATGTCGAATCGGATTGATGTTTAATTCTGATATTAATCGCGAAGATAATTTCTCAAACAATGCAATCTGTTTATTTACAAAGTCATAATGTTTTGGATCATCGCTTGTTGCTAAATGCGATAAAATACTTTGAACACGAACAGTCGAATTTCCTTTTAAAGTATCTATCAATTCCTGAAGTGTATTTTCTTCAAAACCTAAACGATGCATTCCTGTATCAATTTTAATATGAATCGGGAAATCTTTTAAATTCTTTTCGCGTGCGATTTTCAAAAAGGCATTTAATCCTTTTATACTATAAATTTCTGGCTCTAATTGATATTGAATGATAGATGGAAAACTGGTAGATTCCGGATTTAAAACCATAATTGGTAATTTAATTCCACCGTTTTTCAATGAAATTCCTTCATCGGCGAAAGCCACACCTAAATAATCAACTTTATGATGTTCTAGCAATTTTGCAATTTCTAAACCGCCATTTCCATACCCAAAAGCCTTTACCATTACCATCATCTTGACATTTGGTGCCAATTTAGATTTAAAGTAATTGAAGTTGTGACTAATGGCATCAAGATTGATTTCCAGAACCGTTTCGTGTGTTTTTTCTTCAAGAAGTGAAACAATTTCTTCAAATTTAAAAGATCTTGCTCCTTTTATTAAAATGGTTTCATTTTGAAAATTCAGGCTTTCAATCGCTGTTATAAAATCGGCTGTACTTGAAAACATGATACTGTTTGGAAATTTAGCAACAAAAGATGAAATGGTTTCTCCGATACCAATTAAGCGATTTATTTTATTGTCTGAAATTAATTGTGCTACTTTAGAATACAATTCTTCATTTGTAAATCCGCTTTGGAAAATGTCTGATAAAATCACTGTTTTTGAAGCACTCTTTTTCTTTTGGCTTTCTAAAAAATCTAAAGCAATTTTTAATGATTGAAAATCAGAGCTGTAACTATCATCTATAATACTGCAATTATTGATTCCGTTTTTAACTTCGAGACGCATTCGAACAGGATAAAGCATCTCAATTCTGCTTTGAATAACTTTCTGGTCGTATTTAAAATACAGCAAAACCAATAAACAGGAAATAGCATTTTCTACAGAAGCCGAATCGTTAAACGGAATTTCTAAACTGAATTTTTCATTGTTATATTGATATTCAATATGCGTATGATCGTTTTTACTTTCTTTTTTTAAAATAAAAACATTCGCATTTTGATCTGAAAAACTCCATGAAAACAACGTTTGATTCAAGTCATTTAGACAATGATCAACTTTTTCATTTTTTTGATAAATTACTACTGAAGCGTCTTTGAACAACAATAATTTCTCTTTGATTTTTTCTTCCAAATTTTCGAATCCTTCATCGTGAGCGGAACCAATACTCGTTAAAACTCCAATAGTAGGTTTAATGATTTTCTCCAACTTAGCCATTTCATTGACTGTTGAAATTCCCGCTTCAAAAATCCCTAAATTGTGTTTTTCGTTGATTGAAATCACCGAAAGCGGAACTCCAACCTGAGAGTTGTAACTTTTGGGACTTCTAACAATATTATAGTCTGGACTTAATAAGAAATTAAGCCATTCTTTTACAATCGTTTTACCGTTACTTCCAGTTAATCCGATAACTGGAAAATGGAATAGATTTCGGTAATAGGCAGCAAATTCCTGAAGAGCCTGAAGCGTATTTTCGACAACTAAGAAATTAGCTTTATCTGCATAACCTTCCGGAATATACTGAACCACAAAATTCTGTACTCCGTTTTCTATTAAATCGGAAATAAATAAATGAGCATCATTGTTTACACCTGCCAAGGCGAAGAATAAAGTTTGAGATCCGTTTTGTAATGAACGGCTGTCTATTGAAATATGGTCAATAAAAACATCAGTTTCTGAGCCAATCCATTTGGCGTTTAGAACTGAAATCAGGCTTTTTAAATTTAGGCTCATTTAGAAATATCTTTTTTTCAAAATTAAGACATTAAAGATAGAAAAGAGTTGTGATTTTCTTAAAAAAATAGACATTTACCTCGATAATGTTTGCCACGAATTTCACTAATTTCATTCATTTTTATAATCATTAAAAATCTCAGATTAGAATAGCTAAATAAAAGAAATTTGAGAAAATTTGTGCAATTCGTGGCAAAGAATAATATTTCAGTATATTTGTTTATTACCCAAAAAAATGCCTGTTTTGAAAAAAATACTTCCGCTTTTCTCCTATATACTCCATCCGATTTTTATATCGTTGTATGCTACAATGTTTTATTTATTCTGTAAAGGAAATATCTTTAGTACACAGGAAAAATATTATGTTCTGCTTCAGATATTGGTGATCAATGTAATTGTACCAATTTTATTTTATTTACTTCTTAAGTCTACAGGACACGTAAAATCTGTTATGCTGAGTCAGACTTCCGAGCGTACAATTCCACTAATTTTGCAGTGTTTTTTATATATTTTGCTCGTAAAACGAAGCATTGTTATTATCCGTTATCCAGAACTTCACTTCTTTTTTCTGGGTGCATTATTCAGTGCTATTCTGGCTTTGGTTTTTGCCCTTTTCAAAATAAAAGCGAGTTTACATATGGTTGCCATTTGTGGTTTTGCCATTTTTGTAATTGGGCTAAACATTCATCTTCAAATGCATAATCCGTATTGGCCGGCATTATTAATTTTGTTGTCAGGAATTGTGGCTTCATCTCGTTTAGAAATGAATGCTCATACTTCAAGAGAAATATTAATCGGTTTGTTTATTGGCATAATGCCTCAATTATTGTTTTTATACCTGTGGTTATAAAATGTAAAAAATCAATCCGGCATTTAAGCTTTTCATGTTAATTTTTTCTCCTGATAAAGTCGTCGCTGAATTAAACAAAGGACTTAAACCATAATATAAATAGATATTCCAAGTGTTATATCCTGCCGCCAAATAAGGCCCGTATTGAAACTTATTGATGTCCTTGTTATTATTAATTCTATAGGTATTTTCACCATCATCTAAAAGAGAGGTACTCGAGAAAATATAACTTAGTTTTACTCCCCCATAGATACGCCAAAATTTAGTGCTTTCGTAAGTAGAATTTCTCCATCTGAATTCTATTGGAAGATCTACAGAATATTGTCTGTAGCGGTTAGAAACAAATTCGCTGGAATTATTTACTCCATAGATAATTGTTCCCGCAGCATCTTTAGAAATATTTAAATTCTGATTGTAGTTTTGATAACTCAACCCTAATCCTGTCGCAATCGCTACTGTTCTGGATTTATTAACCGGCATATCGCGTAAAAACCCTGCAGAAAGCCCAAGTGAAAATTTATTTTGTTTAAAGTTAATCGGAATATCCGTGAACATATTATAAGTCATAGAAAAGAAAAACTGATCTTCTCTATATAAAGAATCTATTTTAACTACCGGTTTTATCTCAGGTTTAACCTCTTCTTGTGCAAAAGAGCTAAAAAAAGTGAGTAAAAATAGGCAGCTAAAAATAATTCGCATATCGTAAGTTTGTTTTTAAAAGGTTGTTTTAAATAAACGTTCTTGTTCATCTGTTTATTTCATATACAAATATAATATAATGCTTTTTCAGGCAGCGCTAAGAACCATAAATATTCTTATTTTGCTTACGAATAAAATTAATTGTTGCATTTTTTTCAATAAATCGGCCAACAGGAGCAAAAAATTGATGAATTTTCTTTTGATGTTTTATACCTTTGCAGCAAATGAAGAAAAAGCAGCTCATATTAAGTTTATCCTTTGCTGTAACAATATTGTTTTCAATATTGTTTCAGTCGATACACAGTTATGAGCATATCGTAAAACAACTTTCTGAAAAGCAGTGTCATCATAATTATAATGATCCAAATGGTGAAATAACGCATCAGCATCATGATTATGACGTTTGTTTTGTTTGTCATTTTGCTTTTGAATCCTTTATTATTCCACAGGATTTCTCTTTTCAGTTTCATTCTTTTGATCGCGAAACTCCTTATTTCTTCCCTTTTTCAGAGAAGATTTTTTCAATTTCAAGTACCTCGTATTTCTTACGGGGACCTCCCACAGCTCTAGTTTCTTAAGTTTTCGATTTCGAAAAAAAATCACATTTCTTTTAATTAAAAATTCAAAAACCGTTGAGTTTCCTAATCCTAATGGCTTAAAGTTGGGATCAGAATGCTTTGCTGTTCGTTTGTTTTTTTTATTAAAAGAAAAAATCAAATTAACTATAGCATCATTTTCAAATGAAAAAATTCATATTAGCCCTTATTTTAGGGTTCTCGGGCATTCTATCTGCTCAAAATTCGGTTTCAGGTACTGTAACTGATAATCAAAATAATCCATTGCCTGGCGTTTCTGTTTATGCGCCTGAGATTCATAAAGGAACCACTACAGACGCAAACGGAAAATACGAATTAAACAATCTTCCAAACGGAAGTCTTAGACTTGCTTTTACGTATGTTGGATATGCTAATCAAAACAAAACGATAGCAAAATTATTAAAGCAAAACACTTTAGACATTACACTAGAGGAATCTATTTTAGAAATGGATGAAGTGGTCGTTTCTACTCCGTTCAACAAATTACAATCGCAAAACGTAATGAAAATTGAGCACGAAAGCATCAAGACATTACAGCAAAAAGGAACTTCAACTTTGATTGAAGGTTTGGCTACAATTCCTGGAGTTTCTCAGATTTCTACGGGAACTTCTATTGGAAAACCTGTAATTCGTGGATTGAGCGGAAACCGCGTTTTAGTATATTCTCAAGGTGTTCGTATCGAAAATCAACAGTTTGGAGACGAACATGGTTTAGGTTTAAATGATGCCGGAATTGAAAGCGTAGAAGTAATTAAAGGTCCAGCATCTTTATTATACGGTTCTGATGCTTTGGGAGGAGTTTTATATTTTAATCCAGAAAAATTTGCTGATGCAGGCGATTTTAAAGCTAATTTCAGTCAAAAATATTTTACCAATACACAAGGAAGTAATTCTTCTATCGGATTAAAAACATCTACAGAAAATTGGAAATTCTTAGCACGTGGAAGTTACAACACGCATTCAGATTATAAAATTGCAGATGGTGACCGCGTAACGAATTCACGTTATAACGAAACTGATTTTAAAACAGGAATTGGATACAGTAATTCAACTTTCTCAAGTGTTTTAAGATATAACTACAACAAATTGGATATCGGAATTCCAGAAGACGGAATTGCAGAACAATCTTCTAGCAAAGACACACAATTTCCAAGACAGGGAATTTTCAATCATTTATTGAGTTTGAATAATACTGTCTTTTTTGAAAACTCAAAATTAGATGTTGATTTAGGCTATATTTCTAATGACCGAAGCGAATTTGAAGACAGCAACGAAGCTTCTTTACACATGAAATTGAATACTTTCAATTATAATGCAAAATATCATTTTCCAAAATTCGGAAAAATCGAAACTATTGTAGGTGTTCAGGGAATGCACCAAACGAATAAAAATTCTGGTGAAGAATATTTAATTCCAGATGCAACAACAAACGATTTTGGTGTTTTTGGAACAGCAAATTACGAATGGAATAACAGTGTTCTTCAGGCTGGATTGCGTTTTGATAATAGAAATATTACTTCAATCGCTCACGGAACAGAAGGTGAAGAAGGTTATTTTCTACCTCTTGACAAATCTTTTGACAGTTTTAATGCTTCTTTAGGTTACAAAACCAAGTTGGCTGATCCGCTAACACTTCGTTTGAATGTAGCGACAGGATTTAGAGCTCCAAACTTAGCTGAATTAACTTCAAACGGTGTTCACGAAGGAACAAATCGTTACGAAATTGGAAATGCTAATCTGAAAACAGAACAAAACGTTCAGACCGATTTGAATTTAGAATACAAAAGCACTCATTTCGAGTTTTTCGTAAACGGATTCTACAATCACGTAAACAACTACATCTATACTTCGCCAACTGGAGAAGTTAGAGATGACAATGATGTTTTTGCATATGTTCAGGATAATGCACAATTGTATGGTGGAGAAGTTGGTTTGCACTTTCACCCGCATCCATTAGACTGGTTGCATTTTGAAACTAGTTTTGAAACGGTTACAGGTAAAAAAGAAAACAAAGATTATCTGCCTTTAATTCCTGCAAACAACTGGAATAATACATTAAGAACTGAATTCAACATTAAAGACTGGTTAAGCGAAGGTTTTGCTTCTTTGAATGTTTCTTCCACTTTTGCTCAAGATAATGTGAGTGGATTTGAAACAGCTTCTAAAGGTTATACTTTAGTAAATTTAGGTTTTGGAGGAACAGTTAAACTAGGAAAAACTGCTTTCGATATTAACCTAAACGGAAACAACCTATTTGATAAAAAATATATTGCACATCTTTCGAGATTAAAAACAGACGGTATTCCTAACATTGGAAGAAACATCGTTTTAGGAGTTAATTTTAATCTGTAATATTTTAAACCATATAAGTCATATAAGTTCATTTAATTTGGCATGCGCTGATATTTACTTATATCACTTATATGGTTATTTTTTTAACAATTAGAAAGTTTTTCTTACTTTATTTTTTTAAACAAAAAAGACTATTTTTGTTACAACAGATAAAAACTAACTATGAAAAAAACATTTTTATTAATGGCTATTACAACTGCAGGAATCTCATTTGGACAAGGCAAAATTCAATATCCGCAAACTAAAAAAGGCGAAACTGTTGATGTTTATTTTGATACCAAAGTAAGTGATCCTTACCGTTGGTTAGAAGATGATAAATCTGCTGAAACCGGTGCATGGGTAAAAGCTGAGAATGAAGTAACTTATGGTTACTTAGATAAAATTCCGTTTCGCGAAGAATTAAAAAAGCGAATGGAAAAATTGTGGAACTACGAGAAAATCGGTGCTCCATTTAAAGAAGGAAAATTTACGTATTATTCTAAAAACAATGGACTTCAAAATCAATCTGTTGTTTACAGAAAAGATCTTAACGGAAAAGAAGAAGTTTTCTTAGATCCAAATACTTTTTCAAAAGACGGAACAACTTCACTTGGAGGATTGAATTTCTCTAAAGATGGAAATAAAGCCGCTTATTCGATTTCTGAAGGTGGAAGCGACTGGAGAAAAGTTATTATTATTGATGCTGTTTCTAAAAAAGTTTTAGAAGACACATTGGTTGATGTAAAGTTCAGTGGCGTTTCTTGGTATGGAAATGAAGGTTTCTATTATTCAAGTTATGACAAACCAAAAGGAAGTGAATTGTCTGCTCTAACTGATCAGCATAAACTATATTTCCACAAACTGGGAACTTCTCAAAAAGAGGATAAAGTAATTTTTGGTGTCGATAAAAAAAGAAGATACGTTGGAGGTTATGTAACTGAAGACAATCGTTACTTGGTAATTACAGCTGCAAATTCTACTTATGGAAACGAATTGTACATTAAAGACTTAACGAAACCTAACAGTCCAATTGTAACTATTGTAGACAACTTCAATTCAGACAATAATATTATCGAAAACGAAGGAAGCAAATTATTCATCGAAACTGATTTTAATGCCCCAAACAAACGCGTTGTTACAGTTGATGCTTCAAATCCAAAACCTGAAAACTGGAAAGATTTCATTAAAGAAACCAACAATATTTTGTCGCCTTCAACAGGTGCAGGATATTTCTTTGCTAATTATACTAAAGACGCTGTTTCATTTGTACAACAGTATGATTACAACGGAAAATTAATTCGTGAAATTAAACTTCCAGCAGTCGGAACTGCAGGTGGATTTGGTGGTAAAAAAGAAGAAAAGATTCTATATTATAGTTTTACAAATTATACAACTCCTGGAAGCATTTACTCTTTTGAACCAAAATCTGGAAAATCTGAGGTTTATCAGAAACCTAAAGTAGATTTCAAAAGTGAAGATTACGAGTCAAAACAAGTTTTTTATACTTCAAAAGACGGTACAAAAGTTCCAATGATCATTACTTATAAAAAAGGAACAAAATTAGACGGTAAAAATCCAACAATCCTTTATGGCTATGGCGGATTTAATGTTAGTTTGACTCCAAGTTTCAGTATTGCAAATGCTGTTTGGATGGAAAATGGCGGAGTTTACGCAGTTGCTAACTTAAGAGGTGGTGGCGAATACGGAAAAAAATGGCATGATGCAGGAACAAAACTGCAGAAACAAAATGTTTTTGACGACTTTATTGCTGCTGCAGAATATCTAATTGCTCAAAAATATACCTCATCTGATTATTTAGCGATTCGCGGAGGTTCTAACGGAGGATTGTTAGTTGGCGCAACCATGACGCAACGTCCAGACTTAATGAAAGTAGCTTTACCAGCTGTTGGAGTTATGGATATGCTTCGTTACAATGCTTTTACTGCAGGTGCAGGCTGGGCTTTTGATTACGGAACCGCTCAAGACAACAAAGAAATGTTCGAATATTTAAAAGGATATTCTCCGGTTCACAACGTTAAAAAAGGAACACATTATCCTGCTACAATGGTAACAACAGGAGACCATGATGATCGTGTTGTTCCGGCACACAGTTTCAAATTTGCTTCTGAATTACAGGAAAAACAAACGGGTGAAAATCCAGTTTTAATTCGAATTGATGTTAAAGCAGGGCACGGAGCAGGAAAATCTGTTGCGGCTACCATCCAAGAGAATGTAGATATTCAAGCATTTACACTTTACAATATGGGCTTTAAAGCTTTGCCTAAAAAGTAAGACTTTAAACTTAATTTTTTTTTTAGCCACGAATTGCACTAATTTCCACGAATTTATTTTTTTTGGAAATGTGCAAATCGTGGCTATTTTTTTGCCACAGATTAAAAGGATTAAAATGATTTTCATATCTATGTTTTCTCTTTAATAATCTGTAAAAATCCTGTAATCTGTGGCAAATAAAAAAAGAATTCGAGGAAATTAGTGTAATTCGTGGCAAACCTTTTTTAAATTTGAGAAACTAAAAACTTAAACAATGGAAATTATAAAATGGGGAATTATTGGCTGTGGAAATGTAACCGAAGTCAAAAGCGGCCCAGCTTTTCAGAAAGCTCC
>NZ_DASWYK010000121.1:0-63530 GCF_036405015.1 Flavobacterium sp.
ACTTTTAAAACAGGAACATAACCTTCTAAAGATTTAACCGCCTGACGATTTTTAATTTCTAATTGATTTCCGTTTAAAGTTGAAATCGCTGGTTGATATACCCATTTATTTTCAAAAATCGAACCTTTTGGTTTTCCGTTAGAATCAACAATTCCTTTTGTATTGAAATTTCCGTCATGGTATTTTTCACCAAAATCTCCTCCATGCGCAAAATAATTCTGACCCGATCTTGAATCAAATTTCACTAAACCTTGGTCTTTAAATTCCCAAATACAGCCTCCAATAACTCTTGGAAGCGAGCGGAATTCATCCCATAATTCTTTTAGATTCCCAACTGAATTCCCCATTGCATGAGAATATTCAACGAAAATAATTGGTCTTGTATCTTTCTTTTGATCTACTAAAAACTTCGGTGTGAAAACGCCTGGATAAAAACGGCTCACCATATCTACATACGAATCGTCTTGCGGGTTTTCGAATCTATAAGCGTGATCGATTGTTTTTGGATATCTTGGATCAAGCGGGTCGATGTAACCGTCTAATTTTGCATTTCCTTGCGCTGGCTCATAATGTACTGGACGTGTAATATCGAAATCGTGAACCCAACCCGACATTGCCGAGTGATTTGGTCCTTTTCCTCCTTCGTTACCTAAACTCCACATTACCACAGACGGATGGTTTTTATCGCGTTCTACCATTCTGATCATACGTTCCATGTAAGCATTTGTCCACTGTGGATCGTTGCTTAACTTACCGCCAATTCCGTGTGTTTCTTGGTTGGCTTCGTCCATAACCATAATTCCGTATTGGTCGCATAATTCGTAGAAATAAGGATCGTTTGGATAATGGCTCGTACGTATAAAGTTGAAATTAAACTTTTTAATCGTCGTAATATCTTGTTTGATGTCTTCTCTCGTAACCGCTTTTCCTCTTGTTGGATGATGATCGTGACGGTTTACGCCATACACATAAGTCTCTTTTCCGTTGATGAGCATTTTTCCGTTTTCTTTCGAGAATTCAATCGAACGGAAACCAACTTTACAGCTTTTGGCTTCTGTAACATTTCCGTTTTTGTCTTTTATAGAAATGACCATCGTATATAAATTCGGTTCTTCTGAACTCCATTTTTTAGGATTTTTAATATTCTCTTGGAAGAATCCAAAGCGAACATTGTCCAAACGAGGATAACTTTCGTTGATCAAATCGATCACCGGTCTTTGAAGTGGTTCTTTGAACATTGCCGTATTATTGGCATCGTACAACTGAACATTCATCGTATAATCTTTTATTTTTTCTCCTGTAAGGTTTTCTACTTTTGGTCTTAGTTTGAAAATAGCATCTTTGTATTCCTTGTCTAATTTCGTTTGAACAAAGAAATCTTGAATACGCAATTTTGGTTCTGCCATAATGAAAACTTCACGTTGGATTCCGCTCATGCGCCAATGATCCTGATCTTCTAAATAAGAACCATCTGTCCAACGAATTACGCGAACTGAAACTACATTTTCTCCTGCTTTTAAATATGGCGTAACATCAAATTCTGAGGGCAAGAAACTATCTTCTCCGTATCCTAAAAATTCTCCGTTTAACCATACTTCAAAACCTGAACTAACTGCTCCAAAATGTAATGTAACGGTCATATCTTTCCAATTTTCAGGAACGGTAAAACTTCTTTGGTAAGAACCTACTCCATTATAATCTTTAGGAATATAAGGCGGATTTATAGGTCTAAAAGGATAAACAGCACTTTTATAAATTGGATTATCATACCCTTTCATTTCCCAGTTGGAAGGCACTTCGATTTTATCCCAACCTGAAACGGTATTTTTATAGAAATCTTTTGAAGCTAAATTTAAATTTACTGCATATTTAAAATTCCAATCGCCGTTCAGCATTTGGATTCGGCTTTTGGTTCTATCACCTTTTAAAGCGTCTTCAACACTGGTGTACGAGTATGCAGTTGCTCTCGAAGGCTGTCTGTTGATGCTTGTAATCGTTGGATCTTCCCAAGGCGCAAATTCATATTTTTTATGAAGTTCTGGAACTCCTGCTGGTTCTCCTGTTACGGATTGGGCCTGTATTGTGTAAGATGTGAATAGTAAAATGTAAAATGTGAATACTGATTTTGGTATCGAAAATCGAAACCTTGAAAAGTGATTATTTTGAATTGGTTGAAACATTATAATTTATTTTTTTATTCGCCTTTTTTTGTCATTTCGACGAAGGAGAAATCTCCGTAAGTAACTCCGCAATGTGAGTCAAATCTTTGTAGAGTTTCTCGCGGAGATTTCTCCTTCGTCGAAATGACAAAACTGTGTCTTTATTTATTTTCTCCGTTATTAAACCTAACAGGTTTTTAAAACCTGTTAGGTTTGAAACGTACTATATCTTAGTTCTTCTTTTTCTTCTCAGGTGGAGCCACAAAATTCATTTTGCTTTTTCCTAAATCTTTAGAAGTTGCGATTGCGATTCCTCTTTGTTCTGCTTTGTTAACAGCACAATAAAAATGATACACAACACCATCATGTTTTACAACAAAAGATTTATGAGCAAACATATCATCGTAAGGTTCAGATGATTTCACTAAATCCTCTCCTTTCCAGTCGGTCCAGTTGACTAAATCATTTGAAACGGCGAAACGGTTAAATGCACCTTGATCCCATCCCGTCCAGAAAGCTCCAAAATAGAACATTACCCAAGTATCATTAATACGCTGAATATAAGCATCTCCAGAAATTCCTTTATGATGATTGATTAACGGTTTATTGCCATAACGCTCCCAATGTTTCATATCATTTGATACCGCCATCGCAATTCGCTCTGCACCTTTAGCTGGATTGATACTATCACCACGGGCATTGTAATACATGATAAAATTGTGCCCTGTCAATTTATCCTTATCACGAATCACACTATTTTTATACATTGTGCTATTATCCCACCATTTAGCATCCTTGTCTTTTGGCGTTAAAACCGGATTTTCTAATCTTTGAAATTCGTGTGGTTTTGTCGGCGCTTCTTTCGTATAAGCCATTCCGATTGATAAAACGCCAGCTTCATAACCTTTGCTGTCTCCACCAAAATAACTCATCCAGTATTTGTCATCGTATTTTTCCCATTCATAACTTCCTCCCCAAGTCATGTCTTGCAACGAAATATAACCTGCTTTTTGGTTGACATCCCAGTATTTTTCATTTTCTGAGAATGACATTACTTTTCCTAGATGCTTCCAGTCTAGTAAATTGTCGCTTTCCGCTAACCAAGTTTCATAACCTCTTCCATCATAAATTAAGTATGTCATGTACCATTTGCCGTCTTTTCTGAAAACGCTCGGACAGTCCATTTTATAAGAGTTGTCCGTTGGAACCATCACCAAACCGTATTTGTAAGGCGTTTTTATTTCCTCATAAATTTCCTGCATTACGCTGTCGGTAATTTCTCTTTTCTTGTATTTGGTTGCACAGCTTGTTAGGACAACTGCTGAAATGGTTAGGATTAGATACTTAATTTTCATTTTTTGGTTATGTTTTGTTTGCTTTTGCCACGAGGGCGCTAAGACTCTAAGTTTATTTTTTTCTTTGTGACTTTGTGTCTTTGCGAGATTAATTCTAAGCTTTATTTATTGCTCTCGCAAAGTCGCTAAGGCGCAAAGTTTTTTTATTTTTCTCTCGCAGATTTTACAGATTTAGCTGATTTTTTTATCTGCTTGATCTGCAAAATCTGCGGGAAACTTTAATTTATTTCTTTAACTAAAATAAAATCTGTGCAAATCAGCACCTTTACGAAGTAAATCCGTTTAATCTGCGTTCTATTTATGCTCAATTATTTCTTCAATTCTTTTAACTTAGATTCCATCACATCTTTATTCAATTTGACTTTTATCATTCCTGTTGGGTGAAATCTTCTTTTTAAATCTATTGCGTTATAAACTATGGTGTAAACGTCATTTCCTTCTGGGATTAAGCATAATGGCGTTCTCATAATATCCCACCATTTATCAACTTTGGTTTCGATTGGTAAATAATGTGCTTCTGACCAATTAACGCCGTCTGCTGATAATGAATACGCAATCATATTTGGTAAATGATGTCCCCAGCCGTCTGGACCTCCGTCGAAAATTGCGATGTACAATCCGTTTGGTAATTGGCTTACAATTGGATTTTCAACAAAAAGCGGATGCATGGTTTTAATTGGCTCCAAACCTTTGTTCATTCTCAACCAAGGACCTTCTAAACTTTTTGATTCGGCTAAAGCCACAAACCAGCCTTTTCCTGATTTCTTTGGATAATCTGCCCAAGAATTAAACGGATAAGCTCCACTGTAAAATCCGAAATATTTGTCGCCTACTTGATACGGAAAAAAAGAAGCCACACCTTGACGACCTTCCCAAGGTTGAGAATCTAATCCTGGTTCCATAATGATTCCCATATCTTTATAAGGACCACCGATTCCATTGATTCCTTCAACAGTCGATTCGCAACGCCAAATTCTTCCGAATGAGTGATTTGGTTCTATTTCTTTACTAACAGTATAAGCCAAATAATAGCCGTACCATTTGTTTGCTTTTTCATTAAAAACTGGCATGTAAGACCAAATTGCCGCTCGACGATCATTCATTGGGTTGTCATCTTCGGTTACGGCATAAGTTCCGCTTGCTTGATAGATAGTAGATTCTCTTTTCCAATGAATCGCATCTTTACTTGTCCAATGTCCGATTTTGGTTTTTACACGATCATAGTAATAATCAACACCTTTTTCTCCTGCTCTTTCTGTTGGAAACATATGATAGGTATCACCAACTTTTACAACGCGTCCACCTTCAAAACCACCTTGAATTCCATCAGTTCCAGACATTCCTTCATCAATAACCGGTTTATTTTCTCCGCCAATAACTTCAAAAAGCGGTTTTTCATCTGAAAATCCTTCAACGATAAATGTTGGATTCCAAAGTTTTCCATCTGGCAATTTAGCATCTCTTGCATTCAACTGTTGATCGCTTTTTAAAACTCCTAAAACAGTAAACAATCCTTTTTGATTTGGTAAAATAGTGTGAGTTCCTTTTCCGTAAGGAACTGCATAAACATCAACAGGCGGTAAACCCGTAATGGTAGCTCCATTTGAAATAATCTCATTGTTATTTCCAATTTGATTCACTTGAAGATACTCCCCATTTTTATCCTGAAAAACACCAACCAAAACCATTACAGGTTCTTTAAACTTTAATTGTAATGGAGTGTTTGTTCCGTTTTTGTATTTATCTAATGGAAGTTCAATTCCTGTCAATCCTTGTAATTCTGGAGCTAAACGAACGATATTGTGTTTGCTTCCTGAAAAAACATGAGCGTATTGAGTAGTTTTGAAAGTTTTGTAATTTGATTTTACGATTTCAAATGAGGCTGGTTTCCATAATGCGTTTTGGGCTGTTGCTTGAATGCAGATAGCAAACAGCATTAGGAAAGCAATTTTTACTTTGAAATTGGATGTTGTGTCTTTTGAAAACATTGGTTTTTATTTTTTTGAGTTTTTTTGTCATTCCGACGAAGGAGGAATCACACTAGAAATTCCTCAAGTATAATCGAAAATCTTTGTGGAGTTACTTGCGGAGATTTCTCCTTCGTCGAAATGACAAAACTATCGTTGTAATCTTTGTGGTTACGAGTGTGATTCCTCCTTCGTCGGAATGACAAACTGTAACGATAAACTTAACTTAAAACTTAAATCGCTTTATAATTTATTACATACTCCACATTTGGCTTCACAATCAGCTGATATTTATTTTTTGCTAATTCTGTAATTGTTCCTGAGTTTGTTTTTGGTTTGCTTGCACTTTTGAAAATTAATTTTCCTTCTCCTTCACCTGCTTTTACTTTAATTTCTTTGGTACTGCAATACACAGCAACTTCTCCGTTTGGTGTTGGAACTTTTCCTTCCATCCATTTTAAACCTCCTAAATTTGGTTTGATTTCATATTCTGAATAACCTGGAGCGGTTGGTTTTACACCTAAATAATATTTTCCTAATAAGTAAATCGGACTTGCTCCCCACGCGTGGCAAAGGCTTTTTCCGTAAGGGCGACCGTACATTTCTAAATGGTCTTTTCCACTTTGTTTTGGATCGTATTTTTCCCAGAATGATGTTGCTCCGAGATTTAACATTCCGCCCCAATAATCGCGAATTTCATTAAGAACAAATTTCTGTTCGTCCATTGCGCACAAGGCTTCTAACTCATAAAAACGCATGTAAGGCGTTGTAATTTGAAGAACATCTTTATTCAGTAATACTTTATTTTTCACACTTTGCTTTTGTTCTTCATTAAAATAATTGAAGAAAATACCAAACATATTAGCGTATCTGGTTACAATATTTTGCATTTTTCCATCGATACGCTGATGTTTCATTACGTTTTCTTTTTTATCCCAAAAGACATCAAATAAGTTGGTTTTTAAATCGGCAGCTAATTTTTGATATTGTCTTTGGTCTTCATTTTTACCAGCGATTTCAGCGCTAACAGCCATGGCTTCTAAACTTCTTGCCAAAAGCATTTGTTCAAAACTAACTTCTCCTGTCTTTGGCAATCCATCTGCCCAATCAATAAAAACCCAGTCGCCTTCTAGTGGCTCTAAGAATCCGTTTTTGTTTCTTCTTTCTAAACAGAAATCCATCAATGATTTCATTCTTGGATAGTATGTTTTGATGAATTTTGTATCACCTGTGTGTAAGTAGTAATCGTAAACACCTACAAACCAATACAACGAATAATCCATAATGATATTAACGTGAGCCGTTACAGGATCTTTTCCGCGAAGCGCTGACATTGTTCGTTCAACAGAAGGCGAATCAAAGAACAAATAATAGTTCATTAAATAACTTTGATACGCATCTCCAGACCAAACCCAACGGTCACGTTTGATTCCGTCAATAAAAAATTCACGAGAAGTTAAATGCATCGTGTAAGCCGACACATCCCAAATTTTATTCAATAATTGATCTGAAGATTTGAAGGCGCCACGATAATCTAATGGCAGATATTCATAAAGCATCGAAATCGAATCGTATTTCACACCTGCATCTGCTTGTACTTGAACATAGCGGAATGCTTTTGATCCATCGTGCGTGTAAGTTTCAGATTGTTTTCCATCGAAAGATAAATGATCTAAAGTTTCGCATTTCGCAGAATCCAAAGCTTCTTCACGAGATTCGCCGTAATAAAGGGCTACTTTACCTTTTCCTTTTAAACCGTGAATTTTGATGTAACCAAAAGTTTCTTTTCCGAAATCTACTAATTCACCACCCGCTATTTTTTCTGTTTTCTTAGCACTTAATGGTTTGGTTGTTAATTTAAATTCAGAAGGTTTATTTTCTGCCGAATCAAAATTCCAAGAACCAACAGGAACCCAAGGCGTACCAGATTGTTGTGCTTTTCCGGCTTCGTCAATCCAAAGTTTATCTTCATTGGTTACTTTCCAAGAGGAATCAGATTTCACATATTGACCAGAAATATAAATCGCTGGCAATACTTCCTGATTGTAAACTTTAAAAGAAATTTTGTGTTTTCCATCAGGAATTTTTATTGATTTTGGCTGTCCATAAATTTGAACGCCATCTAAAAGTAATTGAAAAGGTCCTTCAGAGAATATTTTCACTTCATCTGGCTTTGGAATATCTACTTCGGTTTGAAAAGTCACCAAAGCATAAGGGCTATAATATTGCCAAAGTGGCGGAAAAACTGCTTCGCGTTCTGTACGTCTTACTTGCATTTTATTGCTCAACCAAACTTCGAAATCGCCTGGATACCAAATCCATGTCGCTTCTTTTGATTTTTCCTGTGCAGATACTAGAGAACAACAAAAAAAAGCAACATAAAGAAATAAAATTTTAAAAACGGAAGAGCGGTTTAGCATAGTAAGTTTATTTTGGGACTAAAGATAAGTGTTATAATTACATTTCACAACCTGTACTGTCCTGTTATTTCATAAATGATCGCACTATTTGATAATTTTTTAAGGGAAAAATTATGGGGTATCACTTTTTTAGTATTAAAAAAAATGATGTTGAGATTTTTACGTACGCTGATGACACGGATTCGCTTTCGCGAAGACGCTGATTTACGCGGATTTTAATTATATCAACGTAGCAAGCTTTGTCAAAGTTTAAAACTTTGACAAAGCTATTGATGATAATAAAAAAAAAAAAAAACGTGTTCACCCGCGTCTTCGCGAAAGTGAATCCGTTTTATCCGCGTCCTAATCTATAGTTTAAGCAATCAGTTTTTCAGATTCGTTCTCATCTTCCAAAATATAATTAGAAGGTGTTGTTCCTAAATGTTTCTTGAACATAAAAATGAAAGCGCTAGCTGTTTCGTAACCTAAATCTAAAGCGATTTCTTTTATAGATTGTTTTTCTCCCAATCTTTTAATGGCTTCCAGTAATTTCATTCGCGTACGCCAATCGCTGAAATTCATTCCTAATTCTTTTATGAATAAGCGTGATAAAGTTCGGCTGCTCATAAAAGAAAGTTCAGCATAATAATCAATATTTTGTTTGCTGGCAATGTCATTCATTAAAAGTTCAACCACTTTTTGAAGTCTTTCGTTGTTTGTAGTTGGCAAGAAAGTGGCGCTTGGAATAATTAATGCTAATTCATCCAAAAAAACAGCAATTATTCTTCTTTGTGATTCACTTAAGTTTCCGCTTGTTCCAAAAGAAATGATTTTGAAAACTAATTGTTTCAAAAACATCGGAATATCAAATGAAAAACTCTTTTCTGGCAATCCTTTCATTGCAGACGGATCGATAAAAACGCTATAATAATTTACATCTTTCTGAAAAGTAACCTGATGCTCTACTCCACCGGGAAGCCACAAACCTTGAAGCGGATTTACAACCCAAATATTATTTCCTACCACAACATTCATAACGCCGCGTGTCGCATAGATTAACTGACCTCTTGGATGCGAATGGGAAATACACTCTTCGTTGGTTACCATTTCGGTATAACCAATAACTGGGATCGAGGAATCAACTTGATATCCAAAATCCGTTGCCATTCTATATGTCCGATATTGACTATTCATTGTCCAAATATAGCAATTTTGACATTCTAATTTGTTTCAATTTTGTAAAAAAATAATTCAGCTGTTATTTTTAAAATTACCATTAATCTAAATATAACTCATGGAAACCGTTAAAGTACAACCAGAAGTAATTAAAAAAACAACGTATTCGATACTTTTTATAATCAGCTTTTCGCATTTAATCAATGACCTTTTACAAGCTGTTGTCCCTTCAATTTATCCGCTTATTAAAGACAATTTTGGACTGAGCTTTACGCAGATCGGAATTATCACTTTTACTTACCAAATCGTAGCTTCAATCCTGCAGCCTTTTGTTGGAATGTATACCGATAAAAATTCTAGACCCTATTCTTTAGTTATTGGAATGTGTTTTACGATGACTGGATTATTTCTAGTGTCTATCGCGACTAGTTTTGTTTTCTTATTAATGTCAGTAAGCTTAATCGGAATTGGATCTTCTATTTTCCACCCAGAATCTTCTCGTGTAGCGCATTTGGCTTCGGGCGGTAAAAAAGGATTGGCGCAGTCTATCTTTCAATTAGGAGGAAATGCAGGAAGTGCCATCGGACCTTTATTGGCGGCTTTTATTATCATTCCGCATGGACAAAGTTATGTAGCTTGGTTTTGTATTATTGCTTTAATTGGCGTTTTTACTTTGTACAGAATTGCGATTTGGTATACTGCTCATTTATCTGAAAGAATGGCTAATAAATCAGCTCATAAAATTGAAACGCACCATTTATCTAAAAACCGTGTAATTGCTTCATTAGTTATTCTATTGGTTTTAATTTTCTCTAAATACTTCTACATGAGCAGCATTACGAGTTATTATACTTTCTTTTTGATTGATAAATTCCATATTTCAATTCAGCAGTCACAAGTATACTTATTCTTGTTCTCTGGAGCTGTTGCAGCAGGAACTTTAATTGGAGGACCAATTGGTGACCGTTTTGGAAGAAAATATGTAATCTGGGTTTCTATTCTTGGAGTTGCTCCGTTTACTTTGATGTTGCCTTATGTCTCTTTATTCTGGGTTGGAACTTTATCTGTAATTATCGGATTGATTCTTTCTTCGGCTTTCTCTGCAATCTTAGTTTATGCAACCGAATTAATGCCAGGAAAAGTTGGCTTAGTAGCAGGTCTTTTCTTTGGATTTGCTTTCGGAATGGGCGGATTAGGTTCTGCTGTTTTAGGAAAAATTGCCGATGCTACAAGTATTGAATATGTATTTAAAATTTGTGCATTCCTGCCTTTGATTGGAATTATTACTGGATTTTTACCGAATATTGAAGGGAGAAAGAAGGCTTAATTTTTAAGTTTTGCAGCGAAGTCGCTAAGGCGCAAAATTTATTTTAAATATTATAATTCAATTGCGTCCAGCTTTAGCTGGATAAAAATTAACACAAAGCTCAAAAGGCTTTAGCCAAACTACACGTTTTTTGGCTAAAGCCTTTTTCTATTCTTACTTTATACCTCCAGCTAAAACTGGAGGCAATTCATAAAAAAGAAATTTCATTATATAAAAATTTTCCTATAATCATTTTTTTGGTTTCCTATCCACAATACAGGCTTTTCATAACATAAAAACAGGCTTTCGTAACTAATTAAAATTTTCAAATTATTTTCTGAAATACCTTAGTTATTAATTTAACCTAAAAAATTATGGAAACAACTACATTTATCAAAGCAAAGCAATTATTAGGAAGCTGGTTGCCCCAAGACCCGCAAATTATTGAAAATTGGACACAGAAAATTAGGAACTTTACCAAAAAATATCCAACATTTCTCATTCCAGAAATTGCCGAATTTCAAAATCTAGTATATTCAGACCCTGTTTTGTATGCGAATGTGCAAGGAATGTTTGCCGAAGCTCATTTTCTAAAAAAACAAACTCCTTTGGTTTGGGAACCAGAACCTATGACTTTTGAAGATTTCCTTTATTTACTAAACGGAATCATGAGAACTGCTCCAGAAGCTTATCAAACTGGTGCTCCCGGAAATCAAACTCCTGCAGGTATGATTGGTTTTCCAATTAATGCCCTTTTAGCGTGGCCAATGGCAACCAGTTTTGGGTATGATGTTTTTTCAAATGCATTGGTTAATCAGCAATTAAAAAAAATATTAAAGTATTGGTCTAAATTCTTGACTTCAGAAGATTCTAGATATGTTTTGATAGACAATGATGCTTCAGAAAATGTAATTGCATGGTTGAGCGAATTAGCACAATCTGAAATGATGCAAGTTGCCAAAGGTGCTTTAGGTTTAGAACCGAATCCTATTCCTGTCAACGCCACATTTTCTGATGTTTTTCAGTCCAATACTTCAGATCCGTATTACGGATTTAAAAGTTGGGATGATTTTTTTACCAGATTGTTTTGCAAAAATATACGTCCAGTAACTGCACCTAATGACGATTCGATTATTGTAAACGCTTGTGAGTCGGCACCTTTGCAAGTAGCTAAAAATGTAGCTTTGTCGGATCAATTTTGGTTAAAAGGACAGCCGTATTCATTAGAAAACATGATGAATTTTGATGAATTAGCTCCTCAATTTGATGGAGGAACAGTTTATCAGGCTTTTTTGAGTGCTTTGAGCTACCATCGCTGGCACAGTCCTGTAAACGGCAGAATCGTAAAAACGGAAATTGTAAACGGTACTTATTATTTAGAAAATCTCTATCAAGGTTTCTACAATCCAGACGGACCTGATGCAAGCGCGCCTAACAATTCACAACCTTTTTTAACAGCAGTTGCCACCAGAGCTCTCATATTTATTGAGGCAGATAATCCAGCCATTGGACTTATGTGTGTAATTCCTGTCGGGATGGCAGAAGTTTCCAGCTGTCAAATTACAGTAAAAGCGGGCGACATTGTAAAAAAAGGTGACGAACTGGGAATGTTTCATTTTGGAGGTTCTACACACTGTCTGATTTTTAGACCGGGTGTTAATTTAGATTTCACTACTTATGAAAATCCAGGTTTGGACGCTCCTAATAATATTCGTGTAAATACACAAATAGCAAAAGTGATTTAGATTGTGCTTCGCAAGCAATTTCTCTCTATAAATGTAAAAACACATAACGTTCTTTGAATGTTATGTGTTTTTAAGTTGAAACCTTGGGCTATGTTTGAGATTCTTTGCCTAAAAAAATAATTAAGCTCGCAAAGTCGCTAAGACGCAAAGTTTGTTTTTTAAAAACTTAAAAGAAATAAACTTTGCGTCTTAGCGACTTTGCGAGCAATTTCTATTTAATGGAAATTGAAAATTAGATACAAAACAAAGATTGTCAAGCCTAATAGGCCAAATAACACTTTGACTTTCTTACTAGTTTTAGGAATATCTGTTTCATCTGAAACATTAAGTTCAGGATTCTTATCAACTAAAGAAATAATCACCGCAGTAATTAAAAGCACAGCAAAAATGTAAAACGAAATCAATAAAAAGTGAGGCCAAACTGGGTATTTATCGGCTGGGAAAATCCACAAGTATAAAACTCCAACAAATAAACTAAAAGCAGAACCCCAAGAAAGCGTTGCATTTACGGCTTTTTTAGTGGTGCGTTTCCAGAAAACACTCAAAAGGAACACAACAGATAACGAAGGCGCCAAGAAACCTAAAACTGCCTGAAAAATGTTGAATAAATTCTGTCCTTTGATATTGTCAATTGCAACGGCAATCAAAATCGCAAATACACAACCAGCAGCAATCGTTAAACGACCAATTCTAATCTGGTCTTTAATAGTCGCTGTCGGGTTGATTTTCTTTACATAAATATCATTCGTAAAAACGGTGCTCAAAGCATTCAGTGAAGAACCAATTGTTCCTACCAAAACGGCAATCATTACGCAGATTACCAAACCGTTCATTCCGCTTGGGAAAAGGTTCGTAACCATTGTCATATAAGCTAAATCGGAGTTTTCTCCTAATTCAGGATACAAAGCGTAGCACAAAATTCCAGGCAAAATAAATAGCGGAAGCGCCATCACTTTCAGCCATCCAATGAAGTTCACTCCAAGTTGTCCTTGCTCTAGGTTTTTCGCTCCTAAAACACTCTGCACCATTGATTGGTCCGTACAGAAAAAAGCAACTGCAGCAACAGGATATCCTAATAAAATAGCTGGCCATGGATAACTTGCATCATCAGAAGGACGAACTAAATTCCAAAAATTTGATGGTGTTTTTGCTGCTAAAGCTTCGATTCCGCCCACTTTCTGCAATCCTAAATACGAAAGCGTTAATGAAACTACAATCAGTAGAATCATCTGAAAAACGTTGACTTTTGCAATCGCTTTTAATCCACCTGCAAAAGTGAAAATTCCAGAGAAAATCACTAAAACGGTAACGCTTTGCCACATCGGAATTCCCAAAATCTGACGTACTAAAACACCTCCACTGAATAATCCTAAAGACAACCAGCTTACTAATATTTTTACCAAAGCGTACCAAGCCAAAATGTTTTGAGTACTGTCGCCGTAGCGTTTTCCCATATACTCGGGCATGGTGCTTACTTTACTCGCAATATAACGCGGTGCAAAAACCATCGCCAAAAGCAGTAAAAAAACAAAAGCATACCATTCGAAATTTCCTGCTACAATTCCCGTTGCGTAACCAATACTAGCAAAGGCTAATAAAGACGACGGACCAACATTGGTTCCCCACATATTAAACCCGATGCTGTACCAGTTTAATGAATTTCCAGCCAAGAAAAGCGTTTCGTCTTTCTTTCTCTGCTTGACACTTACCACATAACCAATGATTAATAATGCGACTAAATAACCAGCCACAATTACAAAATCAAGTGTTGTTAATTTATCGTAGATACTGTTCATAGTCCGTATTCATTAAGAATATCCGCAATTTTAACCGGCATTCCAGTTTGCAGCGATTTGTCCATTGCTTGTAATAAAGCTACGGTTCCAATTCCTTCTTCCATGTTTGGATAGGCTTCGAAATTCTGTTCGATACTATCTACAAAATATTCTAAATAATTCTGATATTCTCCGCCATGATGACTTTGTCCTTCAAAACGGAAATAATATTTTAAAGTGCTGTCGCCCCAAGTAATTACTTTTTCTTCGCCAGTTTTATCAGTAACCGCATAACGCAATTCGTGATAATCGGCTTGGCTTGCGCCTTCTGTTGCTCTCAAAATGGTACTCATGCCGCTATCGCGTTGCGCTGGCTGAGTTGGCGAAGTATAAACACCACTTACACGGGCAATTCTACCGTCAGTTGCTTTAAAAATAAAGTGCATCGTATCTTCATTTTTCAATCCCGCCGATTGTCCATTAGCGCTAATCATTCCGTAACCCATAACTTCCTGAATGTTTGGAAGATACCATCTTATGAAATCTACAGGATGGCTCAAACCTCCGTACAACCATTTAAATGACTGTAAAAGCGACCATTCTTTCTTTAAAAACCATCTATGGTCAGCATGATACTGGGCTTCAATGGTAATCAAATCTCCAATTAATCCTGCTTCGTAATCTGCTCTTTGTCTTTTTGCTGGTTCGAAGAAACGTGAACTTTGTCCAATGAAAACCTTTTTTCCTGTCGATTTACTTAATTCTAAGAGTTCTTTAGCATCAGATAAATCATCGATGAACGGTTTTGTACAAACAACATGTTTTCCACTTAACAAAGCTTGTTTTACGTGTTGTGCATGCAAATGATCTGGCGTATAAATCGCGATAATATCAATCGATTCATCATTCAATAAATCATCATAATTGGTGGTGTACGAATGAAAATCGAATTCTTTTGCTCTCTGCTTGCAGATTTCTTCGTTTCTGTCGCACACTTTTACAAGTTCTAATTTTGAACTTTCTAAGGCTGCCGACATTGTGCTTCGTCCTTCTCCAAGTCCGAGAATGGCTATTTTTAACATGGGTTGTGGTTATTTTAGATTGTTGATTTTAGATTTTTAGATTGTTTTTTAGCCACAGATTAAAAGGATTAAAATGATTTTTTCTAATCTGTGAAAATCCTTTAATCTGTGGCAAAATATTTCTCAACGTATTATTTTTTTGTTTCTATTTCTACTTTGTTTAAGAAAATCCAAGTCTCATCTGGTTTTGTGCCATCGATACCACTTTGGTATTTTTTCATTAAGGCATTCCAGTCGTCTACACGCGGATTGTTTTGTGTTGTTTTCGGATTTAATTTATCCAGATTTTCACCTTTCGGAATACTGATTACCAAGATTAATTGTCTGTCTTTTTTAAAGACTTGCAACTGCTGGAAATCAGCATTACAAAAACCTTTTGCTACTTCTGGCCATTTCTCGAATTGCGTTTTATGATATTCTACATATTCTTTCTGCAGTTTTTCATCAGCAGGAAGATTGGCAGTTAAAACCACATTTTCCCAATCTGATGCTGGTTTTGAATCTTTGCATCTTTCGAAGTTTTGGAAATCGTAAACCAAATCATCGTATATTTTAATTTCTAAAGAAGGAAAAGCGCCCGCCAATTTTCTCTTAGTTCTTTCTGGCTGATTCATTTTTCCGTAAATCACCAAATGATTTTTCCATTGGTACAATTCCTGCCCCACGATTCTGAATCCAACCAAAGTTGATTTAATTTTTTCGATATCAAAATCAGAACCTATCAATTCAATTGCATACGGTTTAGGCATTTCCTGCAATCCCCATTTTTCGTCGATTACAACTTCTTTTTCTAAATCTTTGTAAGGCGCTCTAATTCCGGCATCATCTTTAATTTTTGTGCTTACATACGGATCGTTGTGTTCCCAGATATTTCCTTTTGGACCGTTATGATTTTTTAAGATTTTCTTTTCAGCAATCCAGTTATTTTTAATCGTAAAACCTTCAGAACCTTCATCGGTATACAAATACAACCATAAAAACGGGTCGTGTGCATAAGGACTGTTGTAAACCTTGTCAATATAATTTTCTTCTATTCGGCTTCCAGGTTGTGCAGAAAGCGTGTAGATTCCAGCTACATCGTGTAAATGTTTTGCGTAATGATGAATTTTATTTCCTAAAATTTTATTGTTCTGCATTACGTTCGGCGTATGCGTCCAACCCCAACCCATTGCAATTCCAGAGTACGATACATCTGAAATTTCGTTGTGTTCAATTGTAATATTTCTAACAAAACCAGCACTGATTCCTAAAGTTCCCCAATCTTCATTGGTTACGTTCGTAATTAAATTATCAGCTATTACTTCATCAGAACACATTTCTCTTTCATCTTTTATGATTAAAGGCAAATGCGCTTCAAAAGCTTCTTCAGAGAAAATCCCAACATTAATGGCGCTTCCGCCAATATCTTTAAATAAATTTCCTTTTATTGTATTGTGATTTGTTCCTTTATTTAAATCTAAACCAGTCGAAGCCAAATGCTCAAAACGGCAAGACTCAAACTGAATGTTATTCGAATAATTCACTTCAACTGCTGCGCGAGGTCTTCCAACCCAAGCCTGATTTTCTAAATTCGCCTGATTTGGAGTTCCTGGTTGTTTCAATTTATAAGCGTCTAACAAATACAAACCGGATTGCAAAGGAACATGACCTTGCTGCGAAGGACGAAGCCAGTTGCTGTATTGAAATGAAATTCCTTTAAATCTAAAATGCCTTACAGGAGAATCGATTGTTCCTTTTACTTCCACTAAATTTTCTAAAACTGGCGCTGTAACTGTAACCGAATTAATTTCTTCACCAGCTCTTGGAATGTAATAGATTTTAGCATTTTTCTTGTCTAAATACCATTCTCCAGGTTCATTTAAAAGTGAAAAAGCATTGTTTAAGAAGTAAGCCGAATTTCCATTGTTTTTAGAAATCCACGGTGCTGGCCACGGATGCTCGCTTTGAATACGGCTTTCTGGTTCTTCAAACGAAAGTTTGGCGCTGTCTTTTTGTACTTCAATATTTTTGATACGAAGATTCGCATTTGACCACCATTGCACAATAAACATTTCCATTCCTGGCTCATACTTAACCGATTTATCTTTAAACGGAATCCAACACGTTTGCTCTTCGTGATTCCATGAAAGAATACGTTCCATTGTAGTTCCAGTCGTATTTTTGGCTCTTACGGCTTTTTTACCATTTACCCATAATTGTCTGTAATCGATAATGCTTCCTGCTTTTTTTGGAGCATCAGCAACCCAAACAGTACCTTTTTTAAGTCCGTTTATAACTGTTGTCGATTTTGTCCAATTTTTGATTTCAATTCCACCACTGATAATTGGTTTTGCGTTTACATCGGCTTCGATTGTAGTCGGACTATCTGCTGTTCCAGAATCTTCAGGTCTTACAAACAACGGTTCGTTTAAGTAATACGTTCCCTTCATTACTATAATTCTAATTCCGTCTTTTACTGATGTATCTTTTAGTCGACGAAGTTCTCTGGCTTTTCGCATTGCCATATGAACTGTTGCCAACGGACTCTCTTTTGTTCCCGAATTTTTATCGTTCCCTTTTGGAGAAACCCAAATTTCAGCCCCACTCATAGAAAATGAAGTGACGATTAACAAAAAGACAACGAGTATTTTAGTAATAGAATTTAAGCGCATTATTTAGATTTTTGATTTTTTTCTTGGAATAAAATTATTAGGCATTCAATAGAAGCAGTAATTATTTTACAAATAAATGTATTTTTAACACTTTTACCAAATAATTCGTCTAATATAAAGGAACATAAAATTACGACCATCCTGTACCCTCCTGTAATCTTCAGACTTAGAACGTTATTTTGATGTTATTAAAGATTTCATTAGTAAAAATTTATTTATGTTTTTGATTCCAACTAATCGGTAAAAAAATCAAATTCATAAAAATTCTGTTATAATTTAATCAAAATTATAGTTTGGTAATATTTTTTTAATAGATTTGTGTAATCGATTACATTATCAATTTGTAGTTTTTAAAATGGAAATTTTATTCATCATCTAAAAAAATACAAATTAAAAAATCGACTTGACATCTAGTATCATTAAAAAACAACCATAATACAAATCAGAATGAAAACTAACTTAACTAACCTTTTTTGTACTGCCGTGAGCATTTTGGCATTGAGCTTCTCCAATCCCAGCAATGCCCAAAAAGCAAATGACTACAATGTCGAATTTACTATGTCAAAAATTAATGAACCTGTTATTCCAAATAACACCGTAAACATTAAAGACTTTGGAGCGGTAAACGGCGGATACGTGTTAAACACAAAAGCATTTGCAGATGCCATAGATGCTGTTTCAAAAAAAGGTGGTGGAAAAGTCGTTATTCCTCCAGGAATCTGGCTTACGGGACCAATCATTCTAAAAAGCAATATCGAATTGCATGCTGAAAGAGGCGCTTTGATTAAATTTTCTACCGACAAATCTCTTTATCCTCTTATAGAAACCAATTTTGAGGGATTAAATACATGGAGATGCATCTCTCCTATTTATGGTAAAAACCTTGAAAACATTGCTTTTACAGGAAATGGTGTTTGGGATGGTTCTGGAGAAGTTTGGAGACAGGTTAAAAAAGGTAAATTGACTGAAAGCCAATGGAAAGAAGTTATTTCAAGAGGTGGCGTTTTAAATAAAGAAAAAACGAGTTGGTATCCATCAGAGATTTTCATGAATGCTTCTAAAGGTGCCGACCAAAATGTTCGTCCTGACTTAAAAACAAAAGAAGAATTCGAAAAAATTCATGATTTCCTTCGTCCTGTACTGGTAAGTATTCAAAACAGTAAAAGAGTTTTATTTGACGGACCTGTTTTTCAAAATTCACCGGCATGGAACATTCACCCTTTTATGGTTGAAGATTTAATTGTTAGAAATACAACGGTTCGTAACCCGTGGTATTCGCAAAACGGAGACGGTCTTGACGTAGAATGCTGTAAAAATGTATTGGTTGAAAATTCAAGTTTCGATGTTGGAGACGATGCCATTTGTATTAAGTCTGGTAAAGATAAAGACGGACGCGAAAGAGGTGTTCCTTGCGAAAATATTATTGTGAGAAACAATATCGTATATCACGGTCACGGAGGAGTTACAGTTGGTAGCGAAATGTCTGGTGGTGTAAAAAACCTTCACGTTTCAAACTGTACCTTTATGGGAACTGATGTGGGTTTACGTTTCAAAAGTGCTCGCGGAAGAGGTGGTGTTGTAGAAAACATCTTTATTTCGGATGTATTTATGACTGATATTCCTTCACAGGCTATTTCTTTCAATTTGTATTATGGAGGAAAATCTATTGCTGAAACTTTAGAAGAAGGCGGAGATAAAATCGTAAATAAAGCAATGCCTGTAACGGTTGAAACACCTCAATTCAAGAATATTTCAATTAAAAATATTACGATTAAAGGTGCTCAGCAAGCTGTATTTTTACAAGGTCTTCCTGAAATGAATTTAGAAAATATTGAAATTACCAATTTAATTGCCAAAGCTGAAAAAGGTTTTTCAATTATTGATGCTAAAGGACTAAAAATTACCAACGTACAATTGGACATTGAAGCTAAAAATGCTTTTGAGATTTATAATGCTCAGAATCTTACTTTAAAGAATGTAGAATTTAAACCTTCTTCGGCAAACACTATTACAATTGATGGTGGAGTAACTAAAAATGTCGACTTAAGTGGTTTATCTAAAACTACAACAGTTGGAAAAGATGTTCCTAAAAAAGCGGTAAAATTCTAAAAACAGGGAGGTATGTTTAAAGCGAATTCCATAAACGGCTCAAAATTGCTTTTAGCAACTTTTTGTACACTTTCATTTGTATGTTCGAATGCGCAATCAAGTGAAATCAGTACAAAACCTTTTACAGACGGCACCAATCATTGGTATTTTATTAAAGACAAAACCAATATCATAAATCCGATTCCGAATCAGCCGAAATATGCCGAAACGGATTACACCAAAATCGCCGATAACATTCTGTATTTCCAGCGTGATAATGGCGGATGGCCGAAGAATTATGATATGAAAGCCATTCTAACGCCACAGCAGATTGATAGTGTCGTTAAAACGAAATATATTGAACATACGACTTTTGATAATGAAACGACTTACACGCATATTCATTATTTAGCGCAGGTTTATACACTTACAAAAGACCAAAAATATAAAGATGGTTGTTTACGTGGAATTAATTTCACTTTAAAAGCGCAATACTCAAACGGTGGCTGGCCTCAATATTTTCCTTTGGAAAAAGGTTACAGTCGTCATATTACGTTTAACGACGGAGCGTATATGGGAATTATGAATCTCTTAAAAAAGATTGTAAATAATGATCCAGATTATGCTTTTATTGATGCTAAAACCAGAAAAAAAGTTGCCAAGGTTTACGAAAATGGTTTAGACTGTATTTTAAAAATGCAGATTAAAGACAATGGAAAACTAACAGCATGGTGTCAACAACATGATGAAATAACACTTGAACCTGCTTGGGCGCGTAAATTTGAACCGCCAAGCATCTGCAATGCTGAAAGTGTTGATATTGTTTTGTTTTTAATGGACATTAATAATCCGAATGAAAGGGTTATTAATGCTGTTCAAAGTGCTGTAAAATGGTTTCAGGATTCTAAAATTTACAATACCAGAGTAGAAAGTTTTCAAGCTCCCGAAATGGAATCAAAATACAAGAAAATCAAAAATGATGTGAGAATTGTAAACGACCCAACAGCACCGCCGATTTGGACGCGTTACTATGAGCTTAAAACACATAAACCTTTATTCAGCGACCGTGATAGCGAGCTTTTATATTCTCTTGCAGAAGTAAGCCGTGAACGAAGAACAGGTTATGCGTGGTATACAGATAAACCTGAAAAAGCTTTGAAAAAATATCCAGAATGGCAGAAGAAATGGGCGCCAAATACGGATGTTTTGAAGAAGTAAAATATTAATTCTAAATTTTTTAGCCACAGATTAAAGGATTAAAATGATTTAAAAAAAATCTATAAAATCCCTTTAATCTGTGGCTTTTTTTGTTTTCTATTTAAAACATAGCCCATGGTTTCAACCATGGGAGACAAAGATGGAAAAACGTTGCGTTCCCATGGTTGAAACCATGGGCTATATTTGATCGTATCATTTGTCATTTTGAATAAAGAAAAAAATATAAATTCTAAAAATTCAAATTCAACCTGTTTAGTGCTCCAGCGGAGCAAAATATTTATAGAATATTAGCAACACATAATGAAAAAAGCTCCAGCGGAGCGACATATAATTATAAAAAACATGTCGCTCCGCTGGAGCTTTATATTGTAAACGTGTATTTCTAGCTATAGATATTTCGCTTCTCTGAAGCTTACAAAATTAGATACTAATCATTCAGATTATAGAATGAAATTGCATTCTCAAACCAAATCTTATTCTGGTCTTCGACTGAAAATTTCGAAATATAATCTTCTAAAGTTTTTACAACTTCATTATAATCTGAAGCAACATTTAAAACTGGCCAATCTGACCCGTACATTAATTTATCAACTGAGAAGTTTTCAAATATTACATCTAGGTATGGTTTCAAATCTTCTGATTTCCAGTTTTTCCAATCTGCTTCTGTGACCATTCCGGAGATTTTACAGTAAACGTTGTCGTATTTTGCGATTTCTTCGATGCCTTTCTTCCAAGAATCAATGCTTCCTAATTTGATATCTGGTTTGGCAATATGGTCAATCACAAATCGCTGATTTGGGAAGTCTTTTACCAAACTAATTGCAGCTGGTAATTGACGTTCGAAAATTAAAATATCATACGTATAATCGAATGATTTTAAAGCTTGGATTCCGTTTCTAAAAGCTTCTCCAAACATAAAATCGTCTGGTTCGCCTTGAACAACGTGCCTAAAACCTTTTAGTTTTTTTTGATTGGAAAAGAATTGTAAACGTTCTTCAATATTTTCATTTCTTAAATCTATCCAACCGACAACACCTTTTATGAAATCATTTTTTGAAGCTAAATCCAATAAAAAATGCGTTTCATCTTCTGATTGACTTGCCTGAACTGCAACGCAACCTTCAAATTGATTTTCTTTTAAAATTGGCTGTAAATCTTCAGGCAAAAAATCTCTCTGAATATTTTGCATGGTTTCATCAATCCAGCTATCTCTAACGGGATCAAACTTCCAAAAATGCTGATGGGAATCAATTCTTTTACTCATAATTTTTTAGTTAACATCGCTGATTAATGCGCGGTCTAAATGTACGTAACCTCCATCCACAAAAACAAATTGTCCTGTAGTATGCGATGATTTTTCTGAAATAACGAAAAGTGCTGTATCTGCAATTTCTTCTGTCTTAGTCATTCTGCTTTCTAGTGGAATACTTTTATTGATTTTATTCAAAACCGTTTGTCCGTCTGGCAATGTTTTAATCCAATCTTCATAAGCTGGCGTATAACTTTCAGCAATAATAATCGCGTTAGAACGAATTCCAAACTGAATCAAATCTACCGCCCATTCTCTTGTTAATCCCAAAACTCCGCCTTTCGCAGCAGCGTAACCAGAAGTACCGCCTTGTCCTGTCAAAGCCACTTTTGAACCAATATTTAAGATATTTCCTTTTGATTCTTTCAAATACGGAAGTGAATATTTAGCCAAAAGAAAATAACTTACCACATTCAATTTCAAAGAATTCATGAAATCTTCGTAGCTAGAATCTAATCCTGCTCCGTCATTTACTCCAACATTATTGATTATGGCATCGATTCTACCGTATTTCGCAGCAATTACTTTTACGGCATTTTCTATTGCAACCGGGTCGGTTACATCAGTTTGCACAAATAAAGAATTAACGCCTCTATTTTGAAGTCTTTCTGCGTATTCAAAACCTCTTGCATTTCTATCAACCAAAACTGGAATAGCGCCTTCATCTGCCAATCTATTGACAATCGTTTCTCCAATACTGCCTTCTTTTCCAGCCGAACCAGAAACGACAACAATTTTATTTTTTAAGTTTAAATCCATTTTTCGTGGTTATTTAAAGTTATAGTTTTCCTCATTTTTTGTCATCCTGACGAAGGAAGGATCTCCGTAAGTAGCTCCGTCTAGAAATTTGCCAATCTTTATAGAGTTTCTTGCGGAGATTTGCTTCTCCTATTCGCTATCGCTCGAATCTCCTTCGTCGAAATAACAAACAGTACTTTATAATATACTTTTACTCAATTTCAATTAAAGCTTTAATCACATTATTTTTAGGATCAGTTAGATCTTTAAAATTAGTAATCATACTTTCAAAACTCGTTCTGTGCGTTATGTATTTCTTAGGATCTATTTTTCCTTCTTTCAAACATTTCATTACATATTCGAAATCTTCAATAGTTGCATTTCTACTGCTCATCAAAGTCGATTCTCTTTTGTGGAAATCTGGATGACTGAAACTCAATTCTCCTTTTTGAAGTCCAACCAAAACGAATCTTCCACCGTGTGAAATATAATTGAAAGCGCTATTCATCACTTTCTGATTTCCTGTTGCATCAATTACCACATTTGCCATATCTCCGTTTGTCAATTCAGCCAATTTTGCTGCAACATCATCGTTTAACGGATTAATCGTTTCATCTGCTTGCAATTGCTCTTTACAGAAATTCAAACGGTAATCGTTGATATCCATTACGATCACTTTTGCACCAGCGATTTTAGCAAACTGAATCAAACCAATTCCGATTGGCCCTGCTCCCATTACCAAAACCGTATCTGTAGCTTTAACAGCCGCTCTTCTAACACCATGCGCTGCAATTGCCAAAGGCTCAACCAATGCCAATTCATCGTAATCTAAACCTTGACCATGCAATAAATATTGTTCCGGAATCGAAACATATTCGGCCATTCCACCATCAATATGAACTCCAAAAACTTTAATATTTACACAGCAGTTGGTCAATCCGTTTCTGCAGGCAACACATTTTCCGCAATTAAAATACGGAATAAAAGTTACTTTATCTCCTGGTTTAAAACCTTCGGCATTTCCTTTTACATATTCTGCAGCCAATTCGTGACCTAAAATTCTTGGATATTCAAAATAAGGCTGAGTTCCGCCAAAAGCATGAATATCAGTTCCGCAGATACCAATTCTTTTAATTTTCAATAAAACTTCACCTTCTTTTGGTTCTGGAATATTCGTTTCTTTAAGTAGAAATTCCTGCGGTTTTTCGCAAACAATATATTTCATTTTGTACTTTCTTAATTTTTATTTTTGATACGCTACAGCTTTCTGCTTGCTCGTTCCTAAACCTTCAATTCCTAATTCTATCACATCTCCCGCTTTAATGTAAATCGGATCTGGTTTGATACCTAAACCAACTCCCGGAGGAGTTCCTGTACTGATGATGTCACCAGGAAGCAACGTCATAAACTGACTTAAATAATGTACTAAATAAGGAATTTTGAAAACTAAATTCAGCGTGTTGCTGTCTTGGTATTTTTTACCGTTTACAGTCAGCCACATTTTTAAATTGTCAACATCTGCGATTTCTTCTTTTGTAGCCAAAAATGGTCCAAGAGGCGCAAAAGTATCGCTTCCTTTTCCTTTTGCCCATTGTCCGCCACGCTCCAACTGAAAAGCTCTTTCGCTATAATCATTCAATAAAGCATATCCTGCAACATAATCTAAAGCTTCTGCTTCTTCAACATAACTTGCTTTTTTTCCAACAACGAAAGCCAATTCTACTTCCCAATCTGTTTTTTCACTGTTTTTAGGAATAATCAAATCGTCGTCTGGACCACATAAAGAAGTCGTCGATTTAAAGAAAATAATAGGTTCTGTCGGAATCGGAGCATTGGTTTCTTTACAGTGATCGATATAATTTAAACCAATACAAATAATTTTTGAAGGTCTTGCAACAGGCGAACCCAAACGTACCGAAGCATCAACTTCTGGTAAAGATGGATTGCTTTCTAATGCTTTTTGTAATTTTTCTAATCCATTCTCTTCAAAGAAACTTTCGTTAAAATCAGTTACAATCGAAGAAACATCATATCTCTTTTCTCCAATTAAAACTCCAGGTTTTTCTTTTCCGATTTCTCCAAAACGTATTAATTTCATAATCGTATATTTTATTGTTAGTTTATTTTTTCTGATGAATAAACTTCATCAAAGTTGGTTGTTTTCGAATCCATTAAATTTAAAATTCACAAACACATAGAAACATAGTTTTTTACAAATTAAAAAAAGGCGTTTCACTCATTTCAATTCACATAGCTATGTGTGGAAACTTCTGTCTTTTGCTTTCTTTTTCAAAACAAAAAATTATGTTTCGATGTTTTACATTATATTCCATCCAAAAGATGTTTCGCTTTTCTCGCATTTATAAATTCACAAAAAAAGAATAGCAAAATTAATAAATGTAAAAATCACAATTACAAAAGTACTTTTTAAAAATTAATATTCGAGATATATTTCATTTTCCTATTCTTAAAATAACCAAACTTTAAATTTTTATAACATTTTTTAGACACTTTGTAAAAATAATATCACTAATTGTCAATTTATGCAAAAAGATTCTTGAATAAAGTTTGTATTTCTTGCGCATTTGAATCTTATTCCTACTTTTGTAATTGTAATTTTTACATTTATTATTTCAATCGATTTCACTACTCAAAATTCCTATATAAAAATGATAAAATTAAAAGGCATAACTTGGAACCATACAAGAGGTTTGCTTCCAATGGTTGCCACATCTCAGCGTTTTACAGAACTACATCCTGAAGTTGAAATTTCTTGGGAAAAGAGAAGTTTACAAGAATTTGCCGATGCTTCTATCGAAGACCTTGCTAAAAGATTTGATTTATTGGTAATTGATCATCCTTGGACAGGTTTTGGAGCGCAGACCAAAGCAATCCTACCGTTATCTGATTATTTATCTAAAGAATATATTAAAGATCAAGAGGTTAATACCGTTGGGAAATCATACGGAAGTTATGTTTTTCATGATAAATTATGGGCGCTTCCTATCGATGCGGCGACTCCAGTTGCTTCTTCCCGCTTGGATCTTTTACAAAAAAACAACTTAGAAGTTCCTAAAACGTATGATGATTTATTAGCCTTAGCAAAAAAAGGTGTAGTCGCTTTTGCTGGAATTCCAGTAGATGTTTTAATGAGTTTTTATATGTTTTGCTGCAGTCTGGGAGAAGCTCCGTTTCTTTCTGAAGAAAAAGTGATTTCTGAAACTACAGGAAAAAAAGCGCTTCAAATGTTTAGAGAACTGGCACAATTAATTGATCCAGCTAACTTTAACCGAAACCCAATTCAAGTTTATGAGGCAATGGTAAATTCTGATGAAATTGCCTACTGCCCTTTTGCTTACGGTTATTCTAATTATTCAAGAAGTGGTTACAGCAATAAACTTTTACATTTTTATGATTTAGTACGTTTGAATGATAATCCAATGATTTCTTCTTTGGGCGGAACAGGATTGGCTGTTTCTTCATTCAGTGAACACATTGAAACGGCAATAAAATATGCTGAATTTACGTGTTCATCACAAGTACAACAGAATATTTATACCGATAACGGTGGTCAGCCAGGACACTTGCAAGCTTGGAAAAGCGAGAGAATTAATGGCGTGACGCATGATTATTTCAAAAATACTTTACCTGCTTTAGAGCGTGCTTTCCTTCGTCCAAGATATTACGGCCACATGTATTTCCAAGATCATGCGGGCGATGTAGTTCGCAATTATTTGATGAATGGCGGAGACGAATTGAAAGTATTAGAAGAAATGAATGGACTTTACGCAGAATCTTTAAAAATCCAGACGATATGAGACCTTTAGAAGGACTAATTGTTTTGGAATTCTGCCAGTTTTTGGCAGGACCTTCCGCTGGTTTAAAACTAGCCGATTTGGGTGCTCGCGTCATCAAAATTGAACGTCCTGTAAAAGGTGAAGCTTGCAGACAATTAAGTATCAAAGATTTATTTGTAGACGACAGCAGTTTGCTTTTTCATACCATAAATAGAAATAAAGAATCTTTTGCAGCCGATTTAAAAAATCCAGACGATTTGGTTTTAATTAAAAAACTGATCGAAAAGGCTGATATTATGACACATAATTTCAGACCTGGTGTGATGGAAAAAATCGGTTTAGATTTTGAAAATACGCTTTCTATAAATCCGAAAATTATTTACGGAACGATTACAGGTTACGGAAACGAAGGTCCGTGGGCAAAAAAACCAGGACAAGATTTATTGTTGCAATCGCTTTCTGGTTTAAGCTGGTTGAGCGGACGCAAAAGTCAAGGTCCAGTTCCGTTCGGATTGGCGGTTGCCGATTTAATGTGCGGGAATCATTTTGTACAAGGAATTTTAGCAGCACTTTTAAAAAGAGCCAAAACCAAAAAAGGCGTTTTGATTGAAGTGAGTTTGCTAGAATCGATTCTAGATGTACAATTTGAAGCGATTACTTCTTTCTTAAATGATGGAGGTCAATTGCCTGAACGTGGCGATATTAAAGGAAGTGCGCATGCTTTTTTAAGCGCGCCTTACGGAGTTTACCAAACGCAAGATGGTTATTTGTCTCTCGCGATGGGCGATTTGATTTTCATAGGAAAAACTTTGGGATTGGATTTAAACGCTTTCGCGGATAAACATTTATGGTTTGAAAAACGAGATGAAATCAGAACTATTTTGAGCGAAAGAATTCAAACCCAAACTTCTGATTATTGGATTGAAATCCTGCAGAAAGAAGGTATTTGGTGCGGAAAAGTTTTCAATTACGAAGAATTGGACAGCCAGCCTTTTGTAAATGAATTACAGTTGAAACAAACTGTTAAAAATACAGAAGGAGAAACTTTGGTTACCACCAGAAGTCCGATTCAATTGGATGGTGAAATTCTGCTTAGCGAAAAAGCAGCTCCAAAAGTAGGTCAAGATAATTTAGCAATACATAAGGGGTTAATCGGTTAATCGTTTATTTGTTTAATCGAGAAATCGTTGAATCGAAAAACGAATAAACGGTTAAACAAATAACCAATTAAACAAGAAATAACGATTAAACACATAACCGATTAAACGGTTAAACAATAAAAAAATGAAACCATTAGAAGATTATTTAATTGTAGATTTCAGTCAGTTTCTTTCGGGACCTTCAGCCAGTTTACGATTGGCGGATTTAGGTGCGCGCGTGATAAAAATTGAAAAACCTGGAACGGGAGACATCTGCAGAACCTTATATACTTCTGATTTGATTATGAACGGCGAATCGTCTGTTTTTCATACCATCAACAGAAACAAAGAATCTTTTGCTATTGATTTTAAACAGCCAAAAGAACTTCAAAAACTAAAAAAATTATTAGCCAAAGCCGATGTTGTCATGCATAATTTCAGACCTGGAGTTATGGAACGCATTGGTTTGAGTTATGAAGATGTAAAAAACATTAATCCAAATGTAATTTATGGTTCGATTTCAGGTTTTGGAGAACATCCGGATTTGAAAGATTTGCCGGGTCAGGATTTGCTTTTACAATCTTTAACGGCTTTGACTTGGCTAAGCGGTAATCAAGAAGACGGCCCAGTTCCGATGGGATTGTCGATTGTAGACATGCTCGCAGGAGCACATTTGGCACAAGGAATTTTAGCTGCTTTATACAGAAAAGCAACTCACAATATTGGAGCGCAAGTTCAAGTGAGTATGTTGGAATCGGCATTTGATTTTCAATTTGAAACCATTACGACTTATTTCAACGATGGTGGCGAATTGCCTGTTCGAACAAAAACCAATAACGCACACGCTTATTTGGGCGCGCCATACGGAATTTACAAAACCAAAAATGGTTATTTAGCCTTGGCAATGGGTTCCATTCCTGTTTTGGCTTCTTTGCTGAAATGCGATGCTTTATTGCAATTTCCTGAAAATAAATTTACGCTTAGAGACGACATCAAAAATATCTTGGCTGAGCATTTGCAAACACAAGAAACCCAATTTTGGCTGGATATTTTAGAACCTGCTGACATTTGGTGCGCTGGAGTTTTAAACTATCAGCAACTTTTTGCTGAAGAGGGTTTTAAAGTTTTGAATTTCACACAACAAGTAGAAATGTTGGATGGCTATACTTATAAAACAACTCGCTGTCCAATAAAAATTGACGGCGAATATTTAACTTCTGGAAAAGGTTCACCAAAATTAGGTCAGGACAACGAACGCATTATTAAAGAATTTATAGACTGCTAAAATGGATAAAATTAGAATCGCTGTTCGAAAATTCGATCCCTTTGAAAGTACACTGCAAAAGCTTTGGGATGCTTTCTGTCTTCAAAACAATATTCAAGTTGAAGCCGAAATGATTCCGATGGAACTTCATGAATTGTATGAAACCACGATTTCTAAAAAAGGTTTAAAAGAAGGGAAATGGGATATTGCGCACCTCAATACCGATTGGATTTTTGATGCTGTACACGAAAAAGCTATTCAAGATTTATATCCTTTTATTGCAGAAAATCCGCCAGAAAATTATCCTTATGGCTGGCATAAATCCCTTTTACATTTACAAAAGCTGGATAATGGAACTTTCGGACTTCCTTTTCACGACGGACCGGAATGTCTGATTTACAGAAAAGATTTATTCGAAAACGAAACTGAAAAAGAGAATTTCAAAAACCAATTTGGTTACGAACTTTCTACACCAAAAACTTGGAAAGAATTCACCGAAATAGCCACTTTTTTCAATAGACCAGAAGAAAATCTATACGGAACTATTTTTGCGAATTATCCAGACGGACACAATATGGTTTTTGACTTTTGCCTGCAATTATGGACGCGTGGAGGATCTTTAATCAATAATAAAAATCAAATTTCTATTTATAGTGAAGCTGGAATTCAAGCTTTAGATTTTTATAGAAAAATAGTAACTAATAAAGATGCTGTTCATCCAAAATCGAAAGACTTTGGTTCGGTTGAAGCTGGTTTGGCTTTTGCCGATGGACAAGCCGCAATGGCAATCAACTGGTTCGGATTTGCCTCAATGGCTCAAGTAATTGAAGAATCGAAAGTAAAAGGCAAAATTGATATTACTTCCCTTCCATCCGATCCTGGTTTTAAAACCGCTTCTTTGAATGTATATTGGCTGTATACAATCGGTTCTGGAAGCAAACATAAAAAACTGGCTTACGATTTTCTGCGTTTTGCCACAACTGCTGAAAGCGACAAATTGTTGACAAAAGAAGGTGGCATTGGCTGTAGAAAATCAACTTGGAAAGATGAAGAAATCAATACTTTGATTCCATTTTATCATAAATTGGAAATGCTGCACGAAAATGCTTTGACATTACCACAAACTCCAATTTGGCCAAAAGTTTGCGAATTTATCGATCATATGGTTTTAAAAGCCATCAATAGCGATATTCCTTCGGCACAATTATTAGAAGAAACACAGATTAATATTCAAAAAATAGAATAGAAAAAATTACCGTCATGAAAAACTCTGCCGAAGTTTTAAACTTTGACAAAGTTGACACTAATCTTAAAAATAGTTTATCATGAATATTCCATATAAACCTTTATTACCTGAAACAGAACAGCCCATCATCATTATCGGCGCAAGCGGAATCGTAAAAGATGCACATCTTCCTGCTTATGAAATGGCTGGTTTTAAAGTTTTTGGTATTACCAACAGAACGATTTCAAAAGCATACGATTTACAAAAAGAATTTAAAATCGATCATGTTTTTGAAAGTGTTGCCGATGCGGTTAAAAATGCGCCTTCAAACGCCGTTTACGACATTACGGTTTTACCAGATCAATACATCGAAATTTTGGAGCAATTGCCTGACGGTGCCGCAGTTTTGATTCAAAAACCAATGGGGAATGACTTGGCGCAGGCACGTGAAATTGTGGAAGTTTGTGAAAGAAAAAATTTAGTTGCTGCTATAAACTTCCAACTTCGTTTTGCTTCTTTTGTGAGTGCTGCCAGATATTTAATTGATCAAGGTATTATTGGCGAATTGTACGACTTAGAGTTTAAAGTAACTGTAAATACGCCTTGGGAATTGTTTCCTTTAATAAAGGAACACCCAAGATTAGAGATTCTTTTCCATAGTGTGCATTATATCGATTGTATTCGTTCTTTCTTAGGAAACCCAAAAAATGTTATGGCAAAGACGGCTAAACATCCTCTTAAGAAATTATCTTCTAGCAGATCTACTATTATTTTAGATTATGGCGAAGATAAGCATGTCGTGATCAATACGAATCACGATCATCATTTTGGGCCAAAACATGAAGAAAGTTACATTAAATGGGAAGGAACAAAAGGTGCTGTTAAAGCAAAAATGGGATTATTAATGAATTATCCTGACGGTCTTCCAGACGTTTTTGAGTATGCTCTTCCGAAAAAAGATAATGAAAATGAATACGAATGGACAGAAGTCAAACTAGAAGGTTCATGGTTTCCAGAAGCTTTTATTGGCGCCATGTCTAATCTAATGCGTTATAAGGAAGGTTCTGATGCTATATTGTCTGCAAGTGTTCAAGATGTTTTAGGTACAATGAAAGTTGTGGAAGCTTGTTATGCAAGTAGTAAAAATGGCGGAATTTCTTTTGATGAAGTGTAATTAAAACACTATATTTCAAAACCAAAAAAAACAAATTTTAGTCCTCTTCAAAACACAGGTCATTTTGATCTTGATTTGAAAGAGCTGACGAATAAAAAGTATCTAAATTATGTATTTTAAATCGACTTTTTTCGAAGATTATACAATCGACGATAAACGAGTAACCGTAGGCAGAACGATAACAGAAACTGATTTTGTGGTTCATGCAGGACATACGGGAGATTTCTTTCCTCATCACATGGACGAAGAATGGTGTAAAACACAACCTTTCGGACAAAGAATTGCACACGGAACCATGGTTTTCAGTATTGGAATCGGTTTAACTGCATCAGAAATAAATCCAGAAGCTTTTTCAAGAGGTTACGACAGAATGCGTTTTGTAAAACCAGTTCATATTGGTGATACCATTCATTCTGAAATTACTATTTCTGAAAAAGGTGAAGCAAAAAATCCCGAATTGGGCGCTGTCACAGAACATGTAGAAATCATTAACCAACGCGGTGAGGTGGTTCTTGTTTGTGATCACCTTTTATTTGTGAAAAGAAAATCTTAAGATACTAAGGTGCTAAGGTTCTAAGATGCTAAGTTTTTATATACGTTGCGTTTTAGAATCTTAGCAACTTAAGCTAAATTAAAATCTCAGAAACTAAACTTAGTACCTTAGTAACTCAGAACCTTAGAACCTCAAAAAACAAAAAACAAAAAAAAAAACTATCTCACAATGCAAATTACAAACCAAGCTGGCGATCAACACGAAGTGCCGACAGAAGGTGGAAAAGGAAATCAATATCTTTTGCCTTTTATTCTTGTTACCTGCCTATTTTTCTTATGGGGAATGGCTCATAATCTTGATTCTGTTTTGATTCCACACTTGAAAAAAGCGTGCGAATTAAACAACCGTCAATCTACTCTTATCGATACTTCTGTATTCTTTGCTTATTTTATTATGGCAATTCCTGCGGGAATGCTTATTAAAAGATTTGGATATAAAAACAGTATTATCACAGGTTTATTAGTTTTTGCTATCGGAGCATTTTTATTTGTTCCTGCAGCAAATACAAGAACTTACGAATTATTTCTATTTGCCTTATTTGTAATTGGATGTGGCTTGACCATATTAGAAACCAGTGCCAATCCGTATGCAGCGATTTTAGGACCTGCCGAATCATCTTCAAAAAGACTGAATTTAGCGGCTTCTTTCAACGGATTAGCTGCTATGGTAGCTCCAATCGTAGGATCATTATTTATTCTTTCTGGAACAAACCATACACCAGAACAAATGGCAGCAATGCCTGAGGCTGAAAAAGCGGCTTATCTTTTAGGTGAAGCGGCTTCTGTAAAAATGCCTTATATCGTGCTAGGAAGCATTTTAGTTTTAGTAGCTATTATATTCTATTTTGTACAATTGCCTTCAATGAAGGTCACTCATACGGAAGCTGAAATTAAACCAGGATTTTTCTCTGTTTTAAGATTTAGACATTTAAGCTGGGGAGTTGTAGCGCAGTTCTTTTATGTTGGTGCACAAGTTTGTATTACGAGTTTCTTTATTAGAATTGCACAACAAGGTGCAGGGTTAGATGAAAAAACAGCTGGATATTACTTAGGAATCTACGGTTTCCTTTTTATGGCCGGACGCTTTATTGGAACTTTCTTTTTACGTTTTGTAAAGGATTATGTATTACTTTCAATCTATTGCATCATGAGTGCTGTACTTTGTTTAGTCGCTATTTATGGTTCTGGAATTGTTGTTATTTATGCACTTGGCGGAATCGGGTTCTTTATGTCAATTATGTTCCCAACTATTTTCTCTTTGGGAATTAAAGGTTTAAAATCGAATACAGAAACAGGCTCTTCTTGGCTGGTAATGTCAATTGTGGGTGGAGCAATTATTCCTTACGGAATGGGAACTTTAATCGATATGAATCATGATGATATTCAATCAGGATATATTATTCCTTTGGTTTGTTTCCTTATAATTCTTTCTTTTGGAGCTATTGGACATAAAGTAAAAGAGGTTACAGAATAGTTTTTTTTGCCACAGATTATTTGGATTAAAAAGGATTTCTTTTTTAACGCAAATTACACAAATTGGCACAAATTAATTTTTATTGAAAATATTTAAATATTAATTGCCTCCAGCTTTAGCTGGAGGTTTTTTGTTTATAGGAAAAGTAAAAGGCTTTAGCCAAACTTTGCGCTTAGTTCGGCTAAAGCCAATACATGCACAATCTATATACCTCCAGCTAAAGCTGGAGGCAATTCATTTTCTGCTTTTAATCATAACCCGAGTGCTAGCGAATAGGCGAAGCAATTACACCAATTCTCAAGAATTAAAAAAAAATAGTGTAATTCGTGTAATTCGTGGCAACAAAAAACGCCTCTCAATGGAGAGGCGTTTTCATTTAGGCTTTTACAAAAAATTAATGGCGTTTATTACTAGAATGATCGTGGTCTTTGTTTGACTGTTGTTTGGAGTTGTAATTTTTGTTGTTATTTCTGTTATCCGATTTTTGCTTTCCTTTTCCGTTATTGTTTTTAACCGGTTTTTCTCCTCTGTTTTTTTGAGGTTTTCCGACATAACCTTTTGGATAAGCTTTTCTGTGATTTGTATGATAACTGTAAGGAGAATCTCCTCTGTAATCGGTCAAAACCACTTTATAACCTGAATACAAATCATAATTTCTGTATCTTGAAGGAAGTCTTTTTTCACGAATCCATTTTCCTCCATTATCGTAGATAAATACGCTTTGATTTACATCATAATATACATCGATATCAGGCAAGTAATAATATCTGCTGTCATCGTAACCTTGTGGTCCCCAATTTGGAGGAGTTCCAATATTTACATTAATCGAAACTTGAGCATGAGCAAAAAATACACTCATAAAAAGCACTGAGGCGAATACTAACTTTTTCATGTTTTTAGATTTAAATATTAATTTTAGTAGATATGAATCTAAAGTAATGCCAATATTTAACGCAGTCGCATTCATTATACAGAACCTCAAAACTAATCGACGAATAGTACTTTTCAGCCGATATACATTTAATAAAAAAACGCCTCATTTCTGAGGCGTTTTTTAGTCATGTTTTTATTTAAATTAAGCGATCGATCAAAACAATTATGATCATGGTGGAACTTAATAGACTTTAATTATTTTTAACCGTTTCAAAGGTATATCCTATTCCCTATTACTTTTTAATTAATTAGACGAAAGGTGTAATTTTTCCGACAAACGGTTATTTTTTTCTAAACTACAGTCTTTTTATTTCCATCCTCCACCTAAAGCTCTGTATAAATTAACTACAGCTTGCAATTTTTGAAGATTATCATTAATCCCGCTTAATTGTGCTGCCAAAAGATTTTGCTCAGAAGTCAATACATCCGTATAATTAGTAGCTGAGCTGTATTCTAAAAGCTGTTGTGTAAAATCAACCGCCTTTTCTAAAGCTTCAATTTGTTTTTGTCTAGAATCTTCTTTTTCAACAGCCATTTCGTAAGAATACAATGCATTTGAAACTTCTTGTCCCGCTACCAAAAGGCTTTGTTGGAAATTATTGTAAGCTTGTAATTGTTGTGATTGAGCTGTTGTTAATCTCATCTTATTTAATCCCTGATTAAAAATTGGCTGTGTTAAACCTCCAATAATCGAATAAAAAATAGAGTGACTAAAAAAGTCATTTAATTCTAAATTTGAAAATCCTGTACTTGCTGTAAGCGTTAAACTTGGATAAAAATAAGTCTTAGCCAAATTTGTAGATTCAAAAGCAACTCTGAAATTAAACTCTGCCTGACGAACATCTGGACGATTCTGCAATAATTGAGCAGGCATACCAATAGCGATATTTTCAGGAATAATTTGTGCTCCTAATTCTCCTCTGTCAATTGGTCCTGGCGCTTGCCCTAATAAGATATTCAAAGCATTTTCTGTTTCGCGGATATTTTGTTTTAAATCCGGAATCAAAACTTCTGCTGCATGTTGATTGGCTTCACTCTGAACAACTGCTGCTCCTGTCACAATTGCACCTTCTTTTAAAGCTTTAATTGTTTCTACATTTTTAATACGACTTTCTAAAGTTTCCTGCGTAATCTTTAACGATTTATCGTAAGCCAGAAGCATAAAATAATTATTAGCAATATCTGAAATCAATTGAGTTTGAACAGCTTGTTTTGCAGCATCAGTTGCTAAATAAGTTGCCAAAGCCGCTCTTTTAGAACTGCTTAATTTTCCCCAGATATCTAATTCCCAAGACGTACTTACTCCTAATTTATAGGTTGTAGTTAAAGTATTGATGTTGATTCCTGCTGGGAAGTTTAAACCTGCCTGCGATTGCTTATTATGCGTTGCACTTGCATCCAATTGCAAAGTTGGATAATACGCTAATTTGCTTTGACGCAAAGAAGCTCTTGCCTGTACAATATTCTCGATTGCATTTTTCAGATTTAGGTTTTGATCTAAACCTTTTTGAATTAATGCATTCAATTTTTCATCTTTAAAAACACTCTGCCAAGGCATATCTGCAATTGTAGTCGAATCTGTAGAAGACTGATCACGATACAACTGATCTGTTTTTAAGGTTGTGGGACGTTCGTATTTCTTGGTAACAGAGCACGCACTAATTAGTGCGGCTGTTATTACCAGTAAAATATATTTATTTGAACTATTCGTCATCTTTGTTGTAATTAAATTTTACTCTTTGTGAGCTTCTATTAAATGAATTTCGTCTTCATCGTCATCTTCATCATCATACCCTTCTTTTGCTGGTCCGCTGATTTTTTCTTGTAAATTTTGGAAAATGATAAACAGAACTGGAATAACAAAAACTCCTAAAATAGTTCCGATTAACATACCTCCAACAGCTCCAGTACCGATCGATTTGTTACCAACAGCACCCGCACCAGAAGCAAACATCAACGGCACAAGTCCAAGAATAAAGGCGAAAGAAGTCATCAAAATAGGACGTAAACGTGCTACTGCTCCCTCGATTGCTGCTTGTACAACCGGAAGACCTTTACGTCTTCTATCCAAAGCAAATTCGACAATCAAAATACCATTCTTGGCCAGAAGTCCAATCAACATGATTAAAGAAATCTGTAAGTAGATATTACTGTTCAATTTGAAAATAATCGAGAACAAATACGCTCCTGCCAATCCAAACGGAATTGATAATAATACTGCAAATGGCAAAATATAACTTTCGTATTGCGCACTTAACAGGAAGTAAACGAAAACCAAACACAATACGAAAATGAATATGGTTTCACCTCCAGAAGCTAATTCCTCACGCGTTAAACCTGAGAACTCATAACCATAACCTGCAGGAAGATTTTCTGCCGCTACTTCTTGAATTGCTTTAATTGCATCTCCAGAACTATATCCAGGTTTTGGCGCTCCTGTAATCGAAATCGACGTAAATAAGTTAAATCTTGAAATCGATTCTGGTCCAAAAACTCTTGTCATTTTCACAAACTCTGTAATTGGCGCCATATTTCCAGCACTATTACGAACAAAGATTTTATTTAATCCTTGCGTATTTGCTCTAAATTCTGGTGAAGCCTGAACCATTACACGATATTGTTTTCCGAATTTATTAAAGTTCGAAGCATACAATCCTCCATAATATCCTTGCATTGTAGAAAGAATTGTATTTACAGAAACTCCTGCATCTTTCGCTTTCGCTAAATTAATATCCATCATATACTGGGGGAATCCAGGGTTAAATGGAGTTGTCGCATATTGTATTTCTGGGCGTTCTGCTAATTTTGCAAGGAATTCATTGTTTACTTTATAGAACTCAGCAGTTGTATGCCCTCCTTTATCTTGCAATTGGAATTCAAATCCACCACTTTGACCAAAACCTTGAATAGTTGGAGGTGAAATAAAGAAAATACTAGCCTCACGAATACCGCTTGTTTTAGCAAAAAGCTGTCCGATTACATCATCAACACTAAGATCACGCTGATCCCAAGGATATAACTTCACAATAACCATACTGTACGCACTACCAGCTCCAGCTGTAAAGTTCTGTCCAACAATACGAAGTGTATTTTTAACTCCTGGAATGGTTTTCGCGATACTATCAACTTTCTTAGCCATAATATCTGAACGTTCCATAGAAGCTGATGGTGGTAAACTAATATTGGCGAAAACAGTCCCCTGATCTTCCGAAGGAACGAAAGCAGACGGAGTAGTTTTCATCATATAAACCAACGCTACACCAGCAATTATAATAGAAGCTAATGCAATCCATTTTTTTACAGAAAGGAAACTTACCGAACGCTTATATCTTTGGGTAACATTATCAAATGCAACGTTGAAAGAAGTATAAAAACGCTGTAAAAAACTTTTATGTTTATGATCGTCTGCGTGTGGTTTTAATAAAAGTGCACACAGAGCAGGACTTAAAGTCAAGGCGTTTACCGCAGAAAGAATAATCGCAACCGCCAGTGTAATACCAAACTGCTTGTAAAAAACCCCTGTAGATCCTGTAATAAATGTTACTGGAATAAATACGGCAGCCATTACCAAAGTAATCGAAATAATCGCTCCCGAAATTTCGTCCATCGCATGTATTGTCGCTTTCTTAGCCGATTTATATCCATCGTCGAGTTTGGCGTGAACGGCCTCCACAACTACAATCGCATCATCGACGACAATACCAATGGCGAGAACCATCGCAAAAAGCGTCAAAAGGTTAATCGTAAAACCGAATAAATTCAGGAAGAAAAAGGTACCCACAATCGCAACCGGAACCGCAATTGCTGGAATTAAAGTCGATCTAAAATCTTGAAGGAAAATAAATACTACGATGAAAACTAAAATAAAAGCTTCGACCAAAGTGTGAATTACTTTCTCAATAGAAGCATCTAAGTTTTCGTTAACATCCACCATAATAGTGTACTTCATTCCTTTTGGGAAACTCTTCGCAGCTTCTTCAATCAATTTTTTTGAATTGATGATTACGTCACGCGCATTCGACCCAGGAGTCTGGCTGATTGCCATCGCTGCCGATTCTACACCATTTGTTTTAATCGTAGATGAATAACTTAAAGATCCTAATTCTACTTTAGCAACATCTTTAAGTCTAAGCATCTGTCCATTTCCAACAGATTTTATAATGATATTTTCAAATTCCTGAGAACTTGTTAAACGTCCTTTGTATTTAATTACATATTGAAATGCTTGATTTCCGTTTTCACCAAATTTACCTGGTGCCGCTTCAATATTCTGTTCTGCTAAAGCAGCCGAAATATCACTAGGAATCAATTTGTATTGTTGCATTACGTCTGGCTTCAACCAGATTCTCATAGAGTAATCTTTTGCACCAAAAACGGTTACATCTCCTACCCCAACTACACGCTGAATTTGTGGTACAAGGTTGATTTTCGCATAATTCTGAAGAAACGTCTGATCGTAAGCTTTATCATCACTGTATAAAGAGAAAATCAGCAAGTTACTACTCTGGCTTTTGGTTACCGTAACCCCAGCCTGAGTTACCTCAACAGGAAGTAAACTTGTAGCTCTCGAAACCCTGTTTTGCACGTTTACCGCTGCTAGGTCAGGATTGGTACCAACTTTAAAGAAAATTTTAATAGAGGCATTTCCATCATTGGTTGCTGTAGAAGTCATGTACGTCATGTTTTCTACACCATTAATTTGTTCCTCCAAAGGAATTACGATACTTTTCAGTACCACATCTGCATTGGCTCCAGTATAACTTGCTGCCACGTTTACCGTTGGAGGCGCAATATCTGGATATTGAGAAATCGGTAACTCAATTAGGCCTAAAACACCTAAAATAACGATAATAACAGATATTACCGTTGAGAGTACGGGTCTTTGTATAAATTTTTTAAACATTTTTTTTATTTTAAATCGGCGTAAACTGTTTCTGGGCTTTGATTTTGGGCTTTAATCTCAGTTCCTTCTTTTAAAGAAGCTACTCCTTCTAACACGATTTGGTCTCCTGCTTGTAAACCACTCGTTACTACATAATAATTTCCAGCTGAATTGTCCATAACAGTGATATTGGCATTTCTGGTTTTACCATCTTTTCCAACAACTACAGCGAACATTTTATCCTGAAGTTCAAATGTTGCACTTTGAGGAACAATTAAAGCATCTTTTACATCTTTTGGAATACGAACTGTTGTACTGCTTCCGCTTCTGATAATTCCTTTTGGATTTGGGAAACGAGCTCTTACATTTACTGTACCCGTTTCTGTATTGATTAATCCATTTACGGTTTCAATATGTCCTTTTTCACCATAAGCAGAACCGTCTGAAAGTAATAACGAAACCGCTGGCATGCTTTTTAATTTTTGATTTAATGAAGCTCCTGAATCTTTAGTAAAATTCAACAATGTTTTTTCATTCATTGCAAAATAAGCATACACATTACCAATACTTGAAACCGTAGTTAAAGGTTCAGTTGTATTAGAACTTACCAAACTTCCTAAACGAAACGGAATTGAACCCACAACTCCATTTACGGGACTTGTTACAGTTGTATATCCTAAATTTACTTTAGCATTTACCAAAGCGGCATTTGCCTGAGCTACAGCTGCCACAGCTGATTCATAAGTATATTGAGCAGATTCTAAATCATACTTACTGATAATTCCCTTTTCAACCAGTGGCTTTACTTTATTTACAGCCAATTTTGCCGCACTTAAATCTGCCTGAGCACTTTTGATGCTTGCCGTTGCGGTTCTAACTTGCTGCTCATATTCTGGAGCACTGATTTTAAATAAAGGCTGTCCAGCTTTTACAACTGCTCCTTCATCTACAAAAATTTTATCAATATACCCTTCAACTCTTGGGCGTATCTCTATATTTTGCTGTCCCTGAATACTAGCAGGAAAATCGCTGTTTAGTGTAGCAGATTCCGGCTGTAATGTCACAGTCTTATACTCTTTTACTTGTGGCGCGCCGCCAGCCTGAGCCGACTTGTCATTTTTACCGCAAGAAGCGATAACAATTGATGCTGCCAGAATACTTAAAAATGATTGCTTATTCATTGTGAAAAATGTGTGATTATCTATTATATGACAACAAAAGAACTAAAATATTACAAACGAAAATTTTCAAATAGACGAAAACCCTAATAGAATCGATAAAGGTAACCTTAGAACCGATGGAGTTTTTTAAAATATTAAACAAGTGTTTAATTTTTGTCTTATCGGCTCTAAAATGCTTTTTAGAGATTCTAAATCGGAGTTGGACGATTGCTTAAAATTCGAACGTAAATAAAATGTAATATTGCTTTTAAAATTATAAATTATAATGACACCCACCTTTTTCAGACCTTACTTATTCACCGGAATCCACATTCTTGGATGGTTGCTTCTAGGATATTTAATGTTGTTTTATATTCCTTTAACCTGGAATGTTGCACTTCCTCAAACATTTTGGATTTGGCAAAGCATCATTCTGGTTTTATTAATCATTACTTTTTATTCCACAGCAAAAATTGTTGTTCCTAAAACCATTATCAACGACAATACTTCTTTGTACTTACTTTGGGCTTTTCTTGCCATTTTTACTTTGCAGCTAATCGCTTATTTTTATACTTCTCAAACAGATCTACATAACCAAATTAGTAAAGCAATTGGTTTTAAAAAATACAAAAATCCTTATTTCGACAATTACGTTTTTACACTGACTTTGTTGGTTTTAGGAATCAGTACAAGCTGGGCCATGTTACAACATTGGCAGAAAGCAGCGCAACACAAACAAAAATTAGAACAAGACAAAACCATGGCCGAATTGGCGATGTTGAAAGCACAAATCAATCCGCATTTTTTCTTTAATTCCTTAAACAGCATTTATTCTTTGACTTATACTGATATTGAAGATTCACGAAACGCTCTTCATACTTTAAGCCGAATGATGCGCTATTTGCTTTACAGCACAGAAGAAAAAACGACATTATTGAAAGAAGCCGAATTTATGCGTGATTTTATTGCTCTAATGAAACTTCGCGCCAATAGTAAATTAACAATCACCACAGACATTCCTGAAAACATACACGATTATCCAATTGTTCCAATGTTATTATTACCTTTAGTAGAAAATGCTTTTAAACATGGCGTTCATGCTACTGATAAAAGCGAAATTCACATTAAGCTTACGCAGCAAGAAAGCAATCTTGAATTTGAAGTAGAAAATACTTTTTTCGAAAAAACAGCTGTTTCTGATGTAGGCGGAATTGGTTTAACTAATACCAAACGAAGATTACAACTGATTTATCCAGATCAGCATTATATCACATTTGGAGTTACCAATCACGGAACATATAAAGTTAAATTAAAAATAAATCTAGAGCAATGACGGTATTAAAATGTATAGCAGTAGATGATGAACCATTAGCTTTAAAATTGGTAGAAACGTTTATAGAACAAACTCCTTTTTTAGAATTAATAACCACTTGTGACAATGCTGTTGAAGCAATGGGAATCATTCGCGATACCAAACCCGATGTCGTTTTTTTAGACATAAATATGCCAAATTTAACGGGAATGGAACTTGCGAGACTTTTACAAGACCAACCTGGACCTCTTCCGAAAATCGTTTTTACAACGGCTTACAATCATTATGCTATTGAAGGTTATAGAGTAAATGCAGTAGATTATCTTTTAAAACCTTTCAGTTATGAAGAGTTTCTTCGTGCTTCAAGTAAAGTTTTACAACTGCATGAAGAAGCCAATAACAATCAAATCCAGAACATTGTAGGAGATGATGAATTTATCTTTTTAAAAGTCGAATACCAATGGGTTCGAATTTCTTTAAAAGACATTTGTTACATCGAAAGTTTGAAGGATTATGTAAAAGTACATTTGGAAGATTCACAAAAAGCTTTGTTATCACTGATTTCTTTGAAAGCATTAGAAGAAAAACTTCCTTCATCAAAATTTATGCGTGTACATCGCTCCTTTATAGTTGCATTAGATAAAATAAGTGCCATTAGTAAAAATTCGATTTTCATCGATAAAATAGAAATTACAGTTGGCGAACAATACAAAGAAGCCTTTAAAGTCATGGTTGACAAATGGCTTAAATAAAATTAGCATTCAAAAATTATGGAAAAAAGATCAAACAAATATTACTTAACCTTAAGTCTTAAACAATACGCAAACGGAGAAACCGAACCTGCAAGAGAATTAGGAATCGAATTTGACAATCATGATGAGATTTTCGGAATAATCGAAAGAATCAAAGAAAAGAACATTTTTGCAGATGAATCTGAGGCAGTTCAATTTGCTTTAGGATTAAAATTATTCAGCGAAATCAAAATTAAGAATCGCAAAAATCCACTTTTTGACGAATTAAATGAAGTTTTTCCTGTTTTTATGAAGAAGCTAAAAAGTCTTTAAAAATCCCTTTAAAAATAAGACCTACGCCAATTTTTTATTTTCATTTTCAATAGTAAGTTTCCTTAAAAAGGACATTATCTGTTTTTTTTCGGCAATAATTTGTAACAATTTTCCGTTAAAATTAAGCATGTCCCACTAAATGCTTTCCAAAAAGAAGTTTAATTTCTATTTGAAATTCTTTTACTTCAATGAATTAGGTACAAGTATTTAGGCAATCTTAATTGAAAATAGAATCTAGAATTTCATTTGAAACTGACCATTTCATTTTTAATGAATTTCTAAAAAATAGTTTTCACTTTCGAGACATTCGGGAAGGCAAAATCTATTTTTTAACCATTAAAATGAAAGCATTATGATATTTCAAAAAAGTATTTTTCTTCTTGTTGGTGTTTTAGCTCTAAGCAGTTGTTCCAACAATGATAACGATGACAATGTCAACACAGGACCAACAGGACCACCTGTAGAAACAGGTACTGCCAATACAACATACCAACCAGCTTTTGCTGGACAAACACGTGCCGGAAGCATTCAAACTACTACAGAAATTGAATCTAAAGTAATCACCAGCGGTTTAAGTGCTCCTTGGGGAGTTGCCTATCTTCCGGACGGACGTCTTTTAGTAACTGAAAAAGCAGGTAAAATAAGAATTGTAACTCAAGCTGGAGTTATTGGAAATGCATTAACAGGTGTTCCTGCCGTAAATCCTGCAGATCAGGGTGGATTACTAGGAATTTGTCTTGATCCCTCTTTTGCTACAAACCGAATGATTTATTGGGCATTTTCTGAAGCAGTTGCTGGTGGTAATATTACCGCTGTAGCGAAAGCCAGAATATCAGACAATGAAACTGCTCTTGAAAATGTAACGGTTATTTATCGTTCTAATACACCTAATGCAAGTACACTTCATTATGGAGGCCGCGTGTTGTTTGATAAAACTGGGAATTTATTTGTGAGTATTGGTGAAAGATCTGTATTAGAAACTCGTCCTTTAGCACAAGCCGTTACGAGCAGTTTAGGTAAAATTGTTCGCATTACGACAAGTGGACAAGCAGCACCAGGAAATCCTACATTTACACAAACAGGAGCTTTATCAGAACTTTATACGATTGGACATAGAAATCCACAGGGAATTGCCATTCACCCAACATCTGGAGAATTGTGGCAAAGCGAACACGGTCCAAGAGGTGGGGATGAAATTAACCGAATCAAAGCTGGAGCTAATTATGGCTGGCCTACAATTACGTACGGAATTGAATATGGCGGTGCAAAAATTGGCGAGGGAATCACTCAGAAAGAAGGAATGGAACAGCCTGTTTACTATTGGGATCCTGTAGTTTCTCCAAGTGGTATGACATTTTACGCAGGAAACCGAGTTCCAGAATGGCAAAATAATTTATTCATAGGCGCTTTAAGCGGCATGCATATTGTACGTTTAGCTTTTAAAGACAATAAAGTAGCTGGAGAAGAAAGATTATTGGCCGGAGAAGGACAAAGATTTAGAGATATTACACAAGGAAAAGATGAAGCATTATACGCCGTTACCGATCAAGGAAGACTTTACAAAATTGATAAAAAATAGAAAGTAACTTGTTCATTATATTAGCCAAAAACGCCCCAAGAAATTGGGGCGTTTCGTATTTATATTATTTTTTGTTTAGATTTAAGCTTTTGCTTTTCTCTTCACTGTACAGCCAATTTCTTTGGTCTGCGTTACAGCTGGTTTTTGGCCACTTTTTAAAGCTGCAATAACATCTTCAGCATACTTTACTTTATCTGCTTTATTTCCTTCAGGATCATTGTCGATTGCGCCTACATATTCTACCACATTTCCTTTTGCAGTTTTCGAAATTATGAAAACATGTGGTGTACGCTTTGCTCCGTATTCATCAGTGATTTTTTGTCCTGGATCAAACAAATATGGGAAAGGATATTTTTTGTCTTTTGCTAAATCCTGCATTTTAGAAAATGTATCGGCTGTAGAAGCTTCAGGATCATTTGGATTAATTGCGATTACAGGATATCCCTGTGGTCTGAATTTTTTATCTAAATCGATAATTCTCTGTTCGTAACCAATTGCGTATGGACAAGTATTACAAGTAAAAACTACGATATACCCTTTTGCATCTTTAAAAGTTCCAAAAGAAACTTCTTTATTATCTACATTTTTCAGTTTGAAATCTGGTGCTTTGTCACCCGCTTTTAGGGTTGTAGCTGTTTGCGCCTGAGCCCAAAAAGCAGAAAATGCCAGAGTCAGTAATAAGATTATTTTTTTCATGATTTACAGTTTTTTATATTCAGTTAATAATTGTTCGTAGGTAAATTCACTTTCAACAAATTTTCTTTTATCGTTTTTAATGAAAAGCGTTGCAGGAATACTTCCTGACCATGATGGATCAATTCGATCAATAAATTGCTGTGGATCGCTTTCGTTTAAAAGAAAAACTTCATTTTTAAGATTTTTCTTTTTTACAAACGGAACTACATTCGAAGCCAATTTAGATTTAAAATCCAAGCTTACCAATAAAACAGCCAATTTCTCCGATTTGTGTTCTGCTGCTAATTTCTCGAAATGAGGCAATTCTTTTATACAAGGCGCGCACCACGTTGCCCAAAAATTGACTACATAAGTACTGTCTTTTCCATTTTTGATTCTTTCGTTAAGCTGATCGATATTCAAAAGCTTCACGTTTTGATTGTATCCTTTTATTGAAAAAAGTAGAATAAGTAAAAAAGAGATTTTTAAAAGTTTGATTTTCATAGGTTCTAAGACTCTTAAAATTAATTTGTTTCTTACAAATATAAACCAATGACCAATCACATTTTGTTAATAAAAGTTTAATGTAGTAGAATGTATTTAAATTACCTTATAATAAACTCCTTTGGATATCCTTGTATTTTTTCGACTTCGAAATATTCATCAAAAGCTGTAATTTCATTCTTTTCGAAATAATAATTTAATTGTGATAGAAAGGCTTCAAGATTTGGAGCTATAACATTCCTATCATTATCAGCATGCCAAAATTCAATAATTTGTCCAGCGTTTCCTGTGAAAGTGCCTTCGCAATCATAACAAATGTAATCTCCTCCTCCATTATGAAACAAAGGAATCCATTTTGCATTCCACCAATTTTCAATTTCAAAATCAAAACCAATCATTGAGGTATTTTCAGAAGCGATATCAAGAGCTTCATCCAGAGCAATAAACATGGAATTATTTACAAACGATTCAAAATTACTATTTTCCTGTCCGTTTTTCCATTTATAAAGTGCTTTTAGATCTTCTGGTAAAACGATATTGTATTTCTTTTCTAGAGATTCTATAATTGTATCGTTTACCGGTTCTTGCAAGGTTTTATAAAATTCTGATCTTAGAGAAGACAAATTTTGATCTAATTTTTGAAGTGTGTTTTCCATAATTCTAGTTTAACTTTTCAATAACGATTTGAGGTGCATAATGAATTTCATATCCCTTTGCAACTGCTTCATCTACAATTTTAAAATAAGCTGCCCATGTATTCTCTTGATCTGAATATTTTGTAGAAGTTGTTTTGCAAAACACTTCTGTCTCATTTCTGATTTCAAAAATGTCGTATTCTGAATAGTTGGATGGATTCATAAAACAAGAAACGGTTTGAGGTCTCAGTGCATTAATAAATTCATCAAGCGTACAAATCTCTTTTTCCAGTTTATATTTCATCCACTCCGAATCAAAAACATCCTGTACATGAAAAATATGGATTGTGTTACGAATTTTATTGAGAAGAACTATTTCTGTTACTTCATACAGATTTCCAATCTGAATAAATTCATCTGGAACATCTTCCCTAAATTCACTTTCAAAAGTATCAAGTTCATCTTGCCCCGAAAGAAAACGAAATGGTTTTTCAAATTCTTCATCATCTCCTTCCATTAGTAAATTTGAAGGAATCGCTAATAAATTACTTCCGAAAACTTTATATGTATGAAGTTCCCTAAAATCTTCAGGAAAAACTAAAAGATTATTTCCAGTCATATTAGAATCTACTGCAAAAGGTTGCAAAATTTGCTCTAATTGTTCTAATTTATTTTTCATGGTAAAATTATTATTTGAATATTCAAACTAAAGATCAACTAGTTTCCAATCCACAATACACATTTGAAAAATCTTTTTTGGCAAGATCACTTTTATGAATGACAAAATAAATTTCGCCTGCATCCCAAAAACAAAATCCTGGATTATTGTCACTGCTTACACGCAATAATACCATCCATTCTTCTGGTTTTCCTTTCAGTGTATTTACTGCTTCAATTTCAGGCGAATCATGTTGCTTGAAAACATAACTATTAATTCCGTGAGAAGATTTTTCATTAAAAGGCAAAAGTGCTTCATTTAGCGCCTCAGTTTCATCGTATTGCTCTTCTAATTCCTTTAATTCGGGTGCAATGTTTTCGTAATAATGCTCATCATTATAAAATGATGGAAAACTTACACATTTTGCTGAATCAGTTTTAAATGGTTTATAAATACCTCCTTCATCATAGATAAACTCTTCATCAAAATTTAATTCTTTTGCTGATTTTAGATGATCCGTTTCTCCATCATAATAAATGACTTTCGGAGTAAAATCCTCTTGGTCTTTAATAAAGAAATAAAGTATTCCAGTTCGAGGCAAGTAATCCTGTAAATCGGCGATAGAAGTGCAATTAATCTGAGCAATAAACTGATAGCCTTTCTTTTCTTCATCGATTGTTACCGTCGGATACTCTAGATTTAAAGGTAAATCTGGAAGACCTCCAAATCGGGTATTCCCCAATTCATTATAAGAATCTGGAGTTGTAGTAACAAAATTTACTGCATGACGCGCAATTTTAGAAAGTCCATTTTCATATTCCTGAAAATCTGCTTTTTTAATCGCTTTTTGAAGACTTGAATTTAAATCCGAATCATTTCGGGCATAAAATAATTCATCATTATAAGCTATTGTTCCTTTGTTATCTGCTCCTTTATAAGTGTAATCTAACAAAATCATTTTCTTCTCCAACTCTAAATCAAGTCCTGGAATATTCTCAATTCCCGCAGGAAGTGATTTTAGGGGATTATTTCTAATATGGAGTTTTCTAAGATTCTTTAATTGCGTATAGGAACTCGGAATATCGGTAAGCTGGTTTCCCTCTAAATGTAAAACCTCCAAATTTTCAGGTATTGATTTAGGAGCCGATTCTAAACTGCTATTTTCAAGAAAACAAAACTTAAGTTTTGAAAGATACTGAAGCATATAAGGATGAATCCCTTCAACTTTACTTCCCGTTAACAATAGAAATTCTAATTCGCGAAGATCTCCTATCCACTCTGGGAATTTGGTAATTGCAGTAATTCCCCAAAGATATAAACGTTTCAAATTCTTAAAATGTTTAATTGACGCAGGGATTTCCGTAAAAGTTTCTGCTTCTTTACTGTTATTTGAAAACTCAATTGAAAGTGATTCTAAATGAACTAGTGAATGAAGCTCTTCTCTTAATTCAATTGGATCTGGATCTTTTAATTTCAGTTGGCGTACAATTTGGGGTGATGCTTTTTCCAATTCTCTCAACATTGTAAAATCGTACTTTTCCCATCCTAATTCCTGTACTGCTATCTTTTTAGCTAAACTTATCTTATATCTTTTAGGCTCCCATTCATTTACCAAATAACCATTCAGCCCAAACCATCCTTCTGTTAAAGTTACATTACCAGTAAAAGAAAGTGAATATTGGAACCCCCTATCCCATAAATAATGATTGTAACTTTTATCCTTACCTTTTTCAAACGGAATTACTCCAGTAGGTATTCCTGCATTATATATCTGACTAAGAGAAAAATTTAACGCTGCCGCTCCGTTATAAGAATCTACTATGTAACCGTGTTTTTTCTCCTCAAATTCAGGAATAATCCCTTCCAGATTAACGTACAAAGTTCCATTTACAGAGGCACTGCATTCTGGTAAAAACTGTAATTCAATATCATCTATTGTCCAATATTCTTTGCCGTCTGTGGGAATAGAAAATTCTTCTATAACTGGGATTTCTTCTAATTGTTCTTCTTCATCATCATCAAAATTTAATTTTTTTTCTGATTCTGATTCTGTATGATAATAAAAATCAAGTAAAAACTGAGGAAGTTTATTTATTGCTTCTTTAGGATTTCCAAAATATTCAAGACTTTTCCATATTTCTTCAAAAAGAGGTTCATAAAAACTTCTATTTTTTATTTTACAATCGCCTTTAAAAATATAACAAAATTCATCGCTTATTTGGACAATTGCGAAATAATAGAAGAGACCATCGTTTGATTTCAACAACCGAATATTTGATGTATGACCTGCTAATTGAATTTCCTTTTCCTCTATGAGCTCCGTTTCTTGGTCTTCGTGTTTACAAGATTCCCAATAGCGTAAAACAATAGTCTCTCCAGTAAATTCATTAAAAAATGCTACAGGAATAAGTGTTGTCGTTGCATACGACAAATAATCACTCTTGGGCAATTCGTGCGCTGCTCGAATGCTTTCCCAAACCACCTGCATATTGGTGTAAACAGAAGGAATTAAAAGAGAAAATGTTTCGGTTTCAAATTTTTGATTTTCCATAAAAAAAATATTTTGGCTTATATTAATAATTTTAAAAATCAGTTATTCCAGCGTAGTCAGAATTTTATTTAGTGCTATTACATCTTCTTTATAACGCGGATAATCTGTTACATTTCTGATACTATGATTTTGATTGTTAGTTAAACCAATTTTCGGTTTTTCTTCAAATGGAGATTCCATGATTAAACCATTTAAAATGCAATTTGCAATATATTCTGAATGCATTTCAAATTTTGGAATCAAGTTCAGGTGTTTAATTATAAAAGGTTTTAAAATAGCTTTTTGATCTTCTGTTATTCCCGTCATTGGTAAAAAAAGAAGAAATACATTCGGATATTTTTCAAAAGCTAATAATTCTTCCAAAGTAAAAAACCAAGCTTCAAAATGGCCTCCTAAATTTCCAAAGTAAATATCGTTTAGAAAAAAATTGATTTCATATTCTTGAAATTCAATTGTGTAATTCAAGTTGGCATTTAGCTCTTCTGTAATGTATCTTGGGTTTTCTTCTATATCTTCTTCATTTAGAAACAATCTTTCCCATTCGTAAGCTTTCGTTTCATCTGTTTCGACAACTTCGAGAACCTCATCAATATTGAGTTCTTTCTGGTCATCAAAACCTCTTGACCAGCAGAAATAATATTTCCAAAAAAAAGTGTTATTGTTGAGTTCTTCTATTTGTATTTCTTTATTCATGTTATTTGCTCTTATTTCAAATAGTTGAAAGGTCTAAAATTCTATTCTAAACGGATACGTAAAATCAGCGGTAAAATCTGGTTTTTCTTCCGAAGGCTTTATAAGAAATTCAAAAGTCGGTTCCATGTCTTCTACCTCCTCTATTTCTCCAGATTCTGTTTTGATTTCCAGCGTTTGTTTGGTTAAACCAGCTAAAATCGAAACACTGTAAAAACCATTTGGAAGTTCTATGGTCGCATGTTTGTACTTTTTCAATAAATCGACTTTCTCTTTTGTAAAATTTCTTAAATACGGAATGGTATATAAATAAATTCTTCCGTTTACAACCGTTAAACAATATCCGTCACGCTTGTGCTGGAGTTCGTTACCAGGTTTTAATAATTCAGGAACATCATCTGAAAGATTAAAATAAACAGTATAGGGATAATTTTCTATTCCGATCATGGGTACAATCACGCCTTCTTCTACCACTTGATCTCCTGTTTCTTCTGTCGTAAATTCCGTTAGAAGGTCATCTGGTAAATCATTTTCGATTTTATATTGCATTAAACAATCTACATCTCCCAGAATGAAATAATCCATAAGATCGTTTAAAACTTCATCAAATTTATGTATCGCCATAATGTTTATAATTTGGTTCTTTTACCCATATAATAGCTATATTCTTTATCAAAAGCATAACCTCTTTCATCAATTACTTTAAAATGAAAATCGTTCAAACTTTTAGTTTTAATCACTTTTACCTCATCGCTGATTGTCCTGATAAAATAGGCATACTGATTATCTTTGGCATAAAAAGCATTATCACATTCCAGATAATAAGTTCCATCTAAACATCCTTCCAAAACTTTAAACGTCTTTGAATTCGCTTCTGGAACTATTTTTCCTTTAAAGAAAACATGATCTTTATCCTGAGCCAAATTCTCGATTAATTCTGGATGAGGAATCACAAAAGATTCCAAATCGACATTTTCAATCAGTTTGACATCTGCAAAATATAATTTGTCTTCTACCTGAATATGATAATCATTAAGATGCCTTGCTTTACTCAAGTCAAAAGGCATTTTATCATCATGACGGAAATAATTTCCATTTGAAAAAGAATATCCTTTCTTACTATCTATTATTTTAAAATCGTCTGGTTTTGCGTCTTCTATAATAGTAAAACTGGTAAAAGCACTTTGAATGTAAACATGGTTTTTATCTGTAAAATAAATTGTCGAAGCAAAACCATCTCTGTCGTGCTCTTCGTTTGTTGCAGCGATCTTAAAAGTTTCAAAATCTATTGTTTTATAGAATTTTTTAAACACTTCACTTTCGTAACACAAAATAAATTTGTTGTCAATGATTTTATAACCGTGTCCTAAATCTTTAATCATATTACATGTTTTATCTTATTATCTCCAATTCATCAGAGTTTTTAGGTTTATGCAAATAAATAGTATGCACTTTTGGCATTGCATTTTTGGCAGTTTTTGAAATTAAAGGAGAATAACCAAAAGTTGTTATGTCTTTGCAGCTTAAGGTTACAATTTTTCCATTTGCATAAAATTTCATTTCAGCATTTTCGCAAGGGTAAATAAAATTGCGTTCTTCGATTGCATATTGAACTATTTCTTTAGACAAATCTTTTTCAAAATCTGGCTCAAACCACGGTTTCGATAATGCTTCTTCGTGTATACTTGTTTTTAATAATTTTAGATATTCTTGCTGCTTTTTTGAGGCTAAAACATTCTTGAAATTCTCATAAAAAGAATCGACCTGTTTTCGTAAATCAGGATCATTTCTTAAGTCTTTGCTTTCAGTCCAACCGATTATTTTCCAATTAATATCTTTTCCATCAACATTAAAAGATGTTTTAAATTCATGAAAAGAGCCATCAGATTCTATTTTTGGAGTCTCAAAAGATAAAACTTCCCATTCTGTTTGAATTCCTTTTTCTCTTGCTTCTGCTAAATCCAAAATAGACAATGGTTCTTTATTCTTCTTTATAGCAATTTTTACTTTAGCCATCTTACTTACTGTTGCCTCAAAAGATGTTTCAGTTTTCTTTTGCGGATAAATTCTAATGGTAATTTCTTGTTTTCCCGAATTCAGAATATATTGGTTCAATTCTTTTTTCAAAGAAAATCCGTTACTTAAACCAAAGCTAGTCGCTACAGGCATGTCATTTAGCAATATTTCGTACGAGCAGCCCTGATTTTCATATTTTAAAGTAAACATCATTCCTTTTTTTGTCTGAGCAGTTATCTGAATACTTGTGAAAAGCAATAAAAACATGACAATTAAATAGTATTTTTTCATTCTTTTTGTAATGCTAAAATTTCATATTATTGTTGTTATGATTGCCCCCAATGAAATTCACAGTTAGTAAAATTTAGCGCTTTTAAATCGTCTTTATCAATTAAAACACTAAAAACACCTTCGTCATTAAATCCGTTTTCGCCAATCTGTAAAAGCACAACTTTATCCGAATTTACTACATCCAAAATTTGTTCTTCCTGTGCCTGACAATGTGTAAATATTCCGAAGATTTTGGAAGTTTCACTTCCTGCAAAGAAATCCCATAAAAGTCCATCTTCGTTGGCATCATCTTCCTCATATTCATCTTCTGGATCACGGTAACGACTTGAAAGTTTTTCAGTATTTGCAAAAACTTCTTTTATTAACACACCTTCAAAAAAATTATCATCGTGATCTTTTTCAACTCTTACCAATTCGTTGTTGTCAATATCAGCATAAAAGACCAGACCTCGATCTTCTATAATATCAGCAAAAAAGAAAAGATGTCCCGTTTTTGGCAAAAGTTCCGATTTATCATGCGGCGCAATTTGCTTTAGATCAAGCTGACCTGCAAAACGCAAATCATCTGGATATAGAAAATCTTTTGGAAGATCAGCAATTGGTCCTGCATAACGCGAATGTCCAAGCGGAATATCGATTGTAGATGCTTTTACCAGTAATCCATCCTCCAATAATATATCTGGCATTTCTATACTATCACCATAATAATGTTTTGTTCCGGGACGTAATTCAATAATGTCAAATGTTTCCTGTTTCATTTGGTTTTATTTTTTATTTAAATGAATATAATTTGGTACCAACAAAATGTTATTACGAAACATTTTACCGATTTATTTTTTTTTCTACCGACCAAACGTTCCGATGGAACGTAAAATCATCAACGATTATTTTTTTGCTACCGACCAAACGTTCCGATGGAACGCAAAATCGCCAACGACTATTTTTTTTGCTACCGACCAAACGTTCCGATGGAACGTAAAAACCGCTAACGATCATTTCTTTGTTACCGACCAAACGTTCCGATGCAACGTAAAATCGTCAAACGATTATTTTTTTGCTACCGACCAAACGTTCCGATGGAATGTAAAATCGTCAACAATTATTTTTTTGCTACCGACCAAACGTTCCGATGGAACGCAAAATCGCCAACGACTATTTCTTTGCTACCGACAAAACGTTCCGATGGAACGTAAAAACCGCTAACGATCATTTCTTTGCTACCGACAAAACGTTCCGATGGAACGTAAAAACCACTAACGATCATTTCTTTGCTACCGACAAAACGTTCCGATGGAATGTAAAACCGCCAACTATTATTTTTTTGCTATTGACCAAACGTTCCGATGGAACGTAAAATCGCCAACGACTATTTCTTTGCTATCGACCAAACGTTCCGATGGAATGTAAAATCGCCAACGATTATTTCTTTGCTACCGACCAAACGTTCCGATGGAACGTAAACATATCATAAATGTTCCAGCGGAACATTTCGTCGGTAACACTAATAATATCCTTCCAGCATATTGTTCCGTAGGAACATTTGACATATCACCGAATATCTACGCTACTCCATCGGTTCCGTAAAAATATATTTCAAATCATAATCGATCTCAAACACTTTCAACATCTCTTGATATTCTTCTAAAAATGTTTTCTTCTTATGATGTTCTTCCTGATTTTCTATATAACGAATTACATTGGAAACATGGCTTCTTGAATATGAAAAAGCTCCATAACCTTCCTGCCAAGCAAAATTTAAACACAAATTTTGATCCTTAATCCATTTGCTTGTTTCTGTTTTTACATTCTGAATCAAGGAAGAAATAGATTGATTTGGACGCATCCCAATAAATATATGAATATGATCTGGCATACTATTTATACACAACATTTTATGTTGATTAGATTGAATAATTCCAGTTATATATTGATGTAATCTTTCCTTCCATTCTTTTGCAATTAATGCTTTTCTGTATTTTACTGCAAAAACAAACTGTATATGCAATTGTGTGTACGTGTTTGCCATTCTATGTCATCATCCAAACGTTCCTACGGAACGTAAATCCATTCATCATCATTTTTTTTCTACCAACGAGATGTTCCTAACGGAACATTTTTTTGATCTAATCAATGTTATGTTTAAGAACATCACTTTCTTGACATCAATAATTCTAACCTTTTTTCATTCAGTAATCTTATATTGATTTCCTTGCAGTTTTGGCTATATTAATTTTGTTCATTCATTTGCAATTTCTCAAATATTAATTTTCCTTCATTACTAAGCATTTTTCCAATTTTAGAAAAATTTTCCATTTGTCCAAACGTCGTATACATCACACCTTCCCAATAATAATCTGCCATTTCTTGAGCTTCGCTTTCATCTAAAAAATCTTTCATATTTTCTTCAGTAAAATAATACTTCGCAAAATTCTCCTTGCTTTCTAACAGCAGTTTTAAACTATTTTCATTCGAGAAGTAGGAAGCAAATACTTTGTTATGCGGATGTTCCTGCATTGATAAAATCGCACTGATATAGACTTTTATCGATTTCTCGTTGATACCAAATTTTTCTAGAAACACTGACGTAAATTTCTGTTGAATGGATTGATGTTCTTCATCTACAGTTTGATAGTAATCAATCAACGTATCAAAATATTTTTCATCTTGTAATCCTAAAGCCAAAACAGCAAAAGTAGAAGGCATCGCACAATTTTCAGCTTCAAGATTCGTATACCATTGGTATTCTTTTTTAGCAAGACTTATGTATTCTAAAATACTTTTATGAAGATTTTGATATTTTACTGCGCCAGCAAAAAGGTAATTTTGTCCACATTTTGGAAGTCCTTTTATTGGTAGCAATTCTTTTCCTTTGGATGAAAAACTAATTTCGAAACTTTTAGGAAAATCTGTCTGCAGCAATTTATTGATAAAAGTTAAAGCTTTACTATAACTTTCTTCGTTATCATTTGCCAGTTTTATATTTATTGTAGCAAAAACATCATTAGCTTTGGCTGTTAAATCATTGTCTTTGTATTCGATGAGTTCTTTTGGCAGTTTGCCTGTTCCGTTTTTCTTTAATTCTGCTACTTCATTAGAACCTAATTCGGTTACCATATCAAAATATCGGTTTGCGGTAACAGATTCGTAACTTGCTCCGTATTTTATATGACAAACTGCTACATAACAAACAAAAGATAAAATCTCTTTTTCTTCTTCAGATATCGAGATTTCTGAGTTTGTTTTTTTGGTCATAATTTCTTCCCAATATTCTTTTTTTACATCAAAAAACTTGTTCGTTACATGCTCCTTGATCCATTCTCCGATGGTATAACTGATTTCCTTAAAACTGCTCAGTTTTCTTAATTTTTCAAAAAATTCAACATACAGTTCTTTTGAAAATTGTCTTGTCTGAAAAAAGTATTTTATTACAGAACTATTTAAAAATCGTTCACCCGAATCCAGTTCATACGGATTTGGATAATCTTTGGCTATTTTAACTGTGTTATTATTAATCGCTTCAATAAATTTCTCTAAAAGCGCTTCGTTTCCTTCTATTTTTACTAAATAGTTTAGTTCTCTCATTTTTTTCTTTTACGGCTGAACTAGTTAATCCAGCACATCTTCAATATTGTTTGTATTATTTAAAACCTCTTCTAATGTATTACCGAGAAATCCCCAGCAGTCATCGTCGTAACCTATATTTCCTGAAGAAACAACAAGAATCGAAGGTGTTTGTTCTTTCCTAAAATCGTATACATAAAACTTTCCTCCGCCATTTAAAGCTATTGGAAGAAATTCGGGTGCCCAAAACGGAAAACCATACGCGATATACATTTCGCGAATGTCTGTCATCGAAAAATATCCAAATTCACGATCGCCGTTTAAAATCCCGCCTCCATTACAATATCTTAAAAGTTCTACATATTCTTCGGGAATTTTAATCTCTTTTGGAATCTCAATAATATCTGGAGCCATCCCTTCTGGGTATAAATTCCTGATCTTGTTTAATGTCTCTAATTCTGTTTCTGAATACGGTTTTGTAAATAAATCTTCTGGAATTGGTTCTGTTAATCCTGGTTGTTTGTCGAAAAACTCAAATTTATCAAACCACATCATTATTTGTTTTAATTGAATTAATCTTCATTCTCTTCATCTTCATAATATTCTTCGTCGTCGTCATATGAAAGATAAGACCAATCAATGTCTATTACATCCAAAATTGAATCAAAACGTTCTTGATCGCTGGTTCCAATAAAAGCAGCTGTACAATTGTTATTTTTATCGAATGATAAACTAATTACATCATAAAAATCATCAGTATATATTTTTTGATTGTCTCTGCTGATTTCGGGTACCAAAATCCATTTTTCCTGAACTTTTTTGACCATTTCAGCGTCTATTTCTCCTATGAAATTTCCATTGTATTGCAATCCTCCGAAAGTTCCGTTATAAATAGCCATCATTAAAAAGAAGTCTTCTGTTGTCTGGGTTTCAATTTCCCAATCTGATTTTTCAATCGTATCATAATTGCCATAAACGGGTGGATTGTCTTTAACCAAATCTTCTTTTTTGATTCCCCAGATTACTACATTTTGATTTTCTTCATAAAAAACTAAAAAATCATCGTCTGAAAATTCAATTTCATCATCAGGTTTTAAAAGGCGGTTATAAACGTAATTTAGGTTTTCTTCTTTTCCTAATTCTTGGTAATACTCTTTAAATTTTACGGGTAATTTTACCTCTAATTGTTTTTCAAGAGCAATCATTTCTTCGTTAGAAAATCCGTAATTTTCTGTCTCAGATAGTTTGTAAAGGCGTTTTATCTTTTGTATGTAATTCATTTTATCTATTTATATAGAATTAATACCTCCATTTTTTAACTGTTTTTTCTCCCAGAAGTTCAATTACAACTTCTTCTGTCCAATGATCAGCTTTATTATCTGAAGCTAAATCTGCCTGTGCAAAAATTAGACAGCCTTTTAGGTAATCATCAACAGAATTGAATATTTTGGTTAGATAAGGCGTTTCATCGTGATCGTAATAATAAATTTCTTTTGTCTCGCTGTGAAAACAAAACATATTGCCATTACCTAAATAATCGCTAAACGAAATCAAATAAGGTAATACTAACTTATCTTCATCTGAAAAATCAGGACCATATTGAGGTGCATCGGCCCAGATATCTTTAATCCAGTCTATTTCTGGAAAATCTTGAAGTTGTTCGCCAATATCCGCAATTCCGAATGTTTCGTAAAATAATTTTAGGTTTTCTGGTAAGGTAGTTCCCAATTTTGTTTCGAGAGCCAGAATCTCTTCTTTTGAAACAGGCTTTTTTAAATCGTCTCCAAAATTATCAGCAATAGCTTCAATAATTTTTTGAGTATTGACTTTCCAATTCTCCTCTCCGATTTGGTTAAACGGAATCAGAATATATTCTTTCTTCTCTATATCAATCATAACTTCGGCATATATATTTTACAAAAATGTGAAAATACGCAAATCTTTGTAAGATTGCAATTACTTTATGATTGATCCATATGATTTTTGAATAAAATGATGATTACTTAAAATTAGAATTATTCTCTAGTCACATTTTTTTGACTAATTGACTCACGTAGAAATTCGAATGACCTTTGTAAAACAAAAAGTCCGAGAGTAAATTTTAAAAACATTTTCATGAAAATACTGTCGTTGTTATTAATCCTGATTTGCAGTGTGAGCTGTCAATCACAAACTAATTCAAAAATGAACGAGAACACAACAAATCCGTTATTATGCGATCCTGAAACGGGAATGTGCGAAATGCCAGTTGGTGAAAAATCAAACGAAACTGTCTCTATTCCAACAGAAAATAAACCGGTTAAAATCATTTATTATACAGATCCGATTTGTTCTTCATGCTGGGGAATCGAACCTCAACTTAGAAAATTAAAACTAGAATACGGCGATTATTTTGAAATCGATTACCGAATGGGCGGTTTATTACCTAATTGGAGTTATAATAGTGGCGGAATCAGCAAACCATCAGATGTAGCACATCATTGGGATGAAGCAAGTTTGTATTACGAAATGCCAATTGATGGTAATGTATGGATTGAAGATCCGCTGGATTCTTCTAATCCTTCTTGTATTGCTATGAAAGCAGCACAAATTCAGAGTAAAGAAAAAGCGGTAAAATTTATGCGAATCTTGAGAGAAGGTTTGTATTTGGATAAAAAGAATATTGCGAAATGGGAAAATATCGTCGAAGCTGCAAAACTAGCAAATTTAGATGTTCAGAAACTGAAAACAGATTATGAGGGCGATGCAAAAAAACTTTTTGAGGAAGATTTAAAACTCGGAAAATCACTTGGAGTGAGAGGATTTCCAACTTTATTTTTCTCTGATGGAAATAACAATCAATTGACCGTTTATGGTTCAAAACCTTATGCTTCTTATGAAAATGCATTATCAGCCATTTTTCCTGACGCTAAAAAGAAAAACATTCCAAATACAAATCCGTTGGCTTTGTTTGATACTTTCACAACACTAGCTCCCAAAGAATATGCAGTGATTTTGGATATTTCTAATGAACAGGCAAAAGACATTCTGGAAAAACTACATAAAGAAGGAAAATTGGAGAAAAAGACCATTAAAAATGGTTCGATTTATATTAAAAAGTAATTAAAAGTCCTAATTACAAAAAGTTCCCTGTGGACGTTTGATTAACATTTCTATGTCTTTAGTCAAACGTTCCTACGGAACGTAAAAAAACCTGACTTATTCTGGTTTTTACCGACGAAATGTTCCTAACGGAACATAAGTATTTGCTTTAAATTTTGATTCTTTCTCTATATTTTGCAAGAGCTATTTTATCAATTGGTAAAACAAAAGGATTTTCGTTAGCATCAATCCATTCAAATCTTTCAATATCAGGAGTACTGATGGCCATTTCTTCGATGTTGTTGATTTTGACTATATAATAAATCAAAAGCAATTGTCTGCCGTCATCTACAATTGATTCAACGAAATGTTCTTGTGTATATAAATGTTCGACAATTTCGATTTTGACATTCAGTTCTTCTAAAAATTCTCTGTGAAGACAGTCTAATATTCCTTCTCCAAATTCGACACCGCCACCTGGAAGTTTGCAGTAGATTTTTCCTTTGTGATATTCGTAAAGAGCTAAGATTTTATTATTATTTTCACAGATTGCGTATGTTCTAACGCTAAAATTATTGAGGGGTTTCATAAAAAGTCAATCAAATTCCTGAGATGCAAATTTAACCAAATAAAAAGCCGTAAAAAATTAACTTTACGACTTTTTTATTTGGTAAAAATTCTATTCTATAAACTCAGAATCTTCTAAATTTTCAACACTAAATGGTTTGTCATTTTTAAAATTTACTCCAATCCCATAAGGATAACAAATGTCAAATTTACCTTCTGCAAATCTAATCATCCACTCATCTGCTCCTTCTGTAAAATTTAATTCGGGTAAATCTATAGGAAAATTGCGAAAATCTAAATCTAAAAAAATGTATTCGTTTTCTTTTATTTTATATTCTTCTTTTTCATTAGTCAAAACCTTCTTAACAAAAAGTATTGCCGACTCTAAATAGCTATTAATATTTAAAACTACCTCTTCAACAAATTCAATCATACCTTTTGAAATTTCAGGCTTTTTGGTAAAAATACTAATAGGTATTTTTTCAGGAAAAATACAATCTTTAATTTCTACCTCACAAAACCAATGAAAATCATTTTGAGGTCCCTTACCCATTTTTAATTCTCCAAATTTTGATTTAATTTTTTTTTCTTCAAGATTCATTGCAACCGATTTAAAAACAGATGCAAATATATAATTTTAACAAAATAATTCTTCTTTTTAAACGCTCTGAAAATAAAATATATTCCTAATGTCTTTAATCAAACGTTCCTACAGAACGTAAAAATCCGACTAATCCTGATTTTTACTACCGACGAAATGTTCCTACGGAACATTATTTTTTGAAACATCAAAATTAGACTTGAAATAACTTTAAAATTTTATCTGCTTCTTCTTTAAACTGTTTTTGATATTTGACTCTTACAGCACTTTTTCCAATATTGTCAAAGTACACCCATCCTCCTATTTTCTGGATTATATACTTTGGCTGAACTTCTGTATTATACGATTTATCAAAAGAAATCGTATTTAAAAAAATAGATTGAACAGTATCAAATAAAACTTTATCTAAGAAACCGTCTTTAACAAAACTTATATATTCTTGTTCAAAATTATGAGCGGGATCAAAATACAGTTCATTTCTGAAATTGTATTTAGTATCATAATAGTTTATTACATTCTCGAAGTTTTCGAAATAAACAACTTCATCTAAATGACGTGGTAAAATAACAATTGGGGTTTCGGTATTATCAATTGCTGTAATGATATCTCCATCGATTGTTGTAGAAATGGTTAGCGAATTGAGTAATAATTGTTCTTCTTTTTCGGATAAGTTCCAAAAATCCATATAATCTCCAAAATTAGATCGAATGTAATCCTCGTCTGGTTTTTGAATCATTAGTAACTCATTGATAGAACCTGTACCGTAAATTGATAAAAACGTTGTATAATCAACAGGTAAAGATGCAAGTTTTTCGTAATCGTCAATTTCAATTTTAGTTAATGGTTTTAATTCTCCAATACGATATAGATTCTTCATAAATAACCTCTTAAAGTCTAATTACACAAAGCTATAAATTTACATTTTTTCTACTTAATTTCATGTAAAATCATTTCAGCAACAGCATTAATCGCTTGATCGATTATAGTTTCGGCATTTCCTTTAAATTCAAAACGTTCGGCTACTTCCTTATTTGGAAAAATGATATGAATAAAAATAGTTCCGACTGGTTTTTCTTCATTTTCACTTCCGCCAGGCGTGGTCAAACCAGTTAAACCAACGCAAATATCAGACTGAACATATCGTGAAAAATGCTGTGCCATAAGTTGCGTCACTTCGGCAGATTCTGCGCTGTATTTTTCAATTGTTCCCCACGGAATCTGTAGTAAATCTTCTTTCATGGAAGAATGATAGCAAATAATTCCGCCCATTAAAATTTTACCTGAATTCATTACAGTCGAAAATTCATAACACATTTTTCCTGCAGAAGCGCTTTCTGCAAAAGATATCGTTAAATTTTGCTCTATTAAAGCCTGACAACACTTCGTAACCTTATCCAATGCCATATAATTTTCATTTAATTTCTTAACTTTATGTAATCAAATTTAGAATGTTTAACGGTCATCAATTTACATAATTTCTTACAACACTTACAATTTAAGTAACTGTTAATTATGCAACTATAATAAGTATTGTTATAAGAAAAAACAGGTAATGGCTTGGTAAATTTGTAAAAATACAAACTTTAAAAAGCATGATTATGGAAAAGCGTCACGAACATGATTACGGACAATTTGATCCGGATCATATAGATCAAAATACTCTTGTTGATGGTACATATTCTGTTGAAGATGAATATAAACAAGAGCTGAAAAAACACAATAACAAGGAATTTGGCGAAAGCGACCCTGATTATTACGAACAAAAAACTCTTATTGATAACGATAATTATGCAAGAGATGAAGATCCTTATCAATATCAGGAAGAATTTGTTGAAGATTTATCGCATCCAAAACAAGATTTTGAAAAGCATTCAAATGTAAGAGCAGAGAACATTCCAAATCAGGAAAGGGTGATAAATGAAGATGATGCCATTACAAACGACGATACCGAAAATGATCTAAACGACGATTATGATCCCGATTTAGATGAAGAAAAAGATCGCGATTTAGATGAGGACGAAGAACTTGATGATTTTGATGCCGAGCATTATCCTGAAAATCATCCAAGAGAATAATCTGAAATTAAAACATGGAAATTGTAACACAAATCATCTGGCTTTTTGTTTTGGCTGTGCCTATTGCGTGCATTAGCTGGACTGTTACGCACGAAGAAATTTTTAGAGAACCTCACGAATGGTGTGTCAGACATTCCAAAAATGACAGGTTTTTATTGTCACGAAAATTTTTCTATCTGCTAACTTGCGAATATTGCTTTAGCCACTACGTTACAATTGCCTTTTTGATTCTTTGCGATTATAAACTTTTGTTAAATGATTGGAGAGGCTATATTTTGGCAGGGTTTTCTCTGGTTTTTGTAGCAAATGTATACATGAGTCTTTTTGCTTTATTGCGTCAGGCTATTAAAAAAGAAAAGGTTGAAATCGAGAAAATCGAGAGTGAAACTGAAATAGAAAAACAATAAGAATTACAATAATTAACAACTAAATAAATTAACATTATGGACAATTTAAATTTCATAGACCCATTATTACACGGAATCACTCCTGAGTCAAAGAAATCACTTAATCTTTCTGTAAAACAAATGGTTTTTGCCGGCGTTGGAGCTCTTGTTGCTTCGGCGGTTCTTAAAAAAACAGGGCATCCAAAAGCCAGTGCAGTTGTCGGAAGTATCGCTTTACCAATTTTAGCATCTGCTTGTTATAAAAAATACAGTGAAGTAGCTAAAGAAAAAATTGATGCTAAATCAAGCAGCGGTATCGAATACAATCACTAATAATCAGTATCAAATCATAAAAAAAGAGCATTCAGATTTTGAATGCTCTTTTTTGTTATCTTCTTGAGATACTTTACGAAATGTTTCCTTCTACCCAATTTAAAGCTTTATTAAACTCTACTTTTTTATAGCCTCGAAATTCACCAGGAACTATAAAACTAAATCCGTTGGTAAACGATATTATTTCATCTGTATCTGTTACAATTGCTGCTCTGTTCCACTTTCCGAGATGTTTTAATCCTAAAAGAGCATCCTGAATCCAAGCTCCTGCTGTAAAATTCTCAATATCTGTATCTAAGACCAACAAAAAATTGATTTCGTTTGTTTGTTTAACCAAATGTTCAACTGCAGGAATTACTGCTGTCAAAAAATCATCTTTTGTT
>NZ_DASWYK010000122.1:0-10099 GCF_036405015.1 Flavobacterium sp.
AAAGAAGAATACGAAAAATGAATTAACTTGTTTTTTAGTTTTCCGGTTTCTCCGTCTATAATTAGTTTTTCATGAACGATTTTTTCATGATTGTAAAACGCATTTTCTTTTTTAAATAACCGAATAATCTTATCGGTTTGCCAGCCGCTAAAACTCAATTTTCTAGTCTTAAACATAAAAGTGCGGTACATGAAATAGGCAGCAATATGATCGTTTTGATTGATTACAATTTCGATTTCTTTTTCAAGTTCTGGAGTCAATCGTTCGTCGGCGTCTATAAAAAGGATCCAAGGATTTGAAGTCAAACTTAAGGCAAAATTGCGCTGCGCGGCAAAGTTTTCAAAAACGTGTTGTACAGCTCTAACATTTTTAAAAGAAGAGGCAATCTCAAATGTCTGGTCAGAACTAAAAGAATCTACAACGATAATTTCGTTTGCAAATGAAAGATTTTCCAAAACAGAACGAATGTTTTGCTCTTCATTATTTGTAATGATTAAGGCTGTTAAAAGCTGTTTTTCTGAAGAAACCATTGAGACTTAATTAAAAACTGTTTTGCTTTAAGAATGATTTAATTTTATCTTCAAAAAACTCAGGCAGAAATTTTTCATACAAATCCAGAGATTCTTTTTTTAGCATTTTTTCGTTTTTGTTTTCAAACAAAGCCGAACGATAATCTTTTAGGTGTACAGAAAGATGATGAATTCCGTCTTCAAATGTAGCCCAGATTTTCTTTTCAATCCATGGAGAAAAAATGATAAAAGAAGGTTTTTCTAATGCTTTTGCCATATTTATTGCACCACCATCATTCCCGATAATAGCATCGCATTGGTTTACTAAACCAATAAACGACCTTAAATCACCTCCTAATAAATCAAAGTAAATTTTATTTTGAGTAGATGGTTTACAAGCATTAAAAACCGTTTTTGCTTCTTCTAATTGTTTTGGAAAATAATTAAAAAGGATATTTACATCAGCATTGTCTGCAACATAATCAACCACTTTTGCCATAAATTCTAAAGGGTAGGTTTTAAGCTTTTCGCTTCCCAAAAGACTGATCATAATTGTTTTTCGGTCTTTTCTAACTTGATGTTTTTCAAATAAAGCCATAGCATCTTGATTTTCTTTTTCAGAAACAAACAATTTAGGAATAGGATCAATTGCTGTTTTAAGATGCAGTGGTTCTAGTAACGAAAGTCTTCTTTCAATTGCTAATCCTAAATTAGTTTTAGGAAAAGGTTCAAACGGAACATTATCAGTATATAAAAAGGTTCTTCCTGGTTTTTTGTATGAAATTTTTCTTTTGGCATTACTTAATAAAACCAAAATCCAGCTTTCTAATTTTGAATAAGCATCAATTAGTAAGTCGTAATTTTCTTTTCGAAGTTGCAGTCCCAATTTTAGAAGTTCTTTTTTGCTGTTGCGATGTTTTTCTTCAAACAAAATAACATTGTTAATATTTGGATTTCCTTCTAAAACTGGTGTTGTAGAAGCATAAACCAGATAATCTATCTGTGCATTTGGGTAGGCAGTTCGGAGGTTATTGCAAATAATACTGCTTACCAAAACATCTCCAATCATTTTTTGTTGGATTACAAGTATCTTCATTTATTAAAGTGGTATTTTAAATAAGATCTTGCAAATTGAAGCAAAAAAAATCAAATCTCAATCATTTTTTAGAACTGAATTTTAATTTTTAATTAATATTTATAGTTACAACTCAAAGGATCATCTTAAATCTTACTTTAATATAAATTGTAAGATTATATTTCTTTTTTATTTTGAAAAGTAAGTTAAAACTGTATTTTTGCATTTAAATAAAAGTTGTAGATGAAGATAAGTGGTTTGGTGATTACTTTTAATGAAGAAAAGAATATAGAAAAGTGTATAGATGCTTTATTAAAAGTTTGTGAAGAGGTAATTATTGTTGACTCATTTAGCCAGGATAATACGGTTGAAATAGCTCAAAAAAAAGGAGCAAAAGTGATTAAACAAACATTTTTAGGAGATGGACCACAAAGAACATTTGGCTTGCCTTATTGTCAAAATGATTGGATTTTAAATCTTGATGCAGATGAATTTTTAGATAAAGATGCCGAAGAATTTATTCTTGCAAAAAGATATTTAGAAGGAAATTACGATGCTTTTAGTTTTAGAGTTAAAAACTTTTTGGGAAATAAATTAATAGATTTTTCAGGTTGGTATCCAGATCATAAAGTACGTTTTTTTAATAAGCAAACGGCTCATCCTTCTGATTTCAAAGTGCATCAGAAAATTATAACACAAAATGAGAAAAAGGTTGCAGTTCATATTTTGCATTATGGTTGGGATTCGTTTGATCAGATTATAGCCAAGAAAAATCAGTATTCAGGCTGGCATGCGAAACAGTTATTTGATCAGGGAAAAAGAATTAATGCTTTTAAGCCTATTCTTAACGGAACGGTGGCGTTTATTCGTTGTTATTTTTTTAAAAGCGGGATTTTTAACGGATTAGATGGACTGTCAATCGCAATGATTCAGGGATTCTTTTCTTACATGAAGTATGCGAAACTTTTAAAGCTTCAAAAAAAGAATTATAATAAGTTACATTAATGACCTTTTACTTTTTGTTTTTCTAAATTAAAAATTGTTTCAATCCAATTTTCTAATGTGTATTTTCTGTAAATATCTTCAGGAATCGGTTCGTAGGAAGATTTAAAAAAATCGGTATCGAAATCTAAATTATTTTCATCAATAACTAAAATGTTTCTGGGGTTGTAAAAATCATAGTTAACAATATTAGTATTTGTCGTAATTAATTTCTTTTGCAGACCTAGACTTTCAAAAACTCTAAAAGTCAAACCATTCTGCTCTTTACGATGAATATCTAACAGAAACTTAGAATCATTTACAAATTCATTGACTTGATCAATTTGAATGTATTCTGAAATGAATTCAATATTCGATTCTTTCTTTTTCTTGTTTTTATCATAAATTATAATTTTAAACGAAAGTTCTTTTGCTTTTAACTCGTCAGCAATTTTACATATTGTTTTAAATCTATTGTCTTTTGAGCTTATATTAAAAACGTCATATTTATAAATTTGTGACGGATTTAATTTTGACTCATAGTAGATAAAATTAGTTATAAAATTTAGGTTGTATTTAATAGCATCTTCTTTTTCAAATGTATATACTTCGTCAAAATTTGAAATGGTAGGAATTATTTTTGGGCAACGATAAATATTATCATTAAAAAAGGCAATTGATTTTTTAGTATATTTTTTAAAATCCAAAATTTTATCAGGATCTATAAAATCGCCTTTTATAGTCAATATTATATCCTGAATTTCACCTAATTCTTTTAAACGATTATTTATTTCTTTGCCAAAATGAATGTTTTTTAAATTCTTTTTAAAAAATGCTTTAAGGAAAAAATTATAAATTCGGTAGCAAAAGTTAGGGTATTTATATTTAAAAGTATTGAAATCTATATGATTTGCAACATGTCCTTTTTTTTCTAGAGCTGTAACAATATTATGATTGTAGCCCCAATTGTCATGGCTAATAATGGTTATTTTCATTGTAAGAATATTATTTCTTTTTACTGCGAAAATAACATTTAGTATTTATGAAAACAATTTTTTGTAAGAAAATAAATATAATTAAGTGTAATTCTAAATTATAATAAGTAGTATTAAGGTATGTAGTGAGCTTCTAAATTTAGAGAACATATTTTATTAAACTTATAATAGTTGAAAAAAAGGAGTAATAAAAAAATCCAAATTCCAATAATAATCAATTGGAATTTGGATTTTTACTATTTAGCTTTTTAAAGCTTAAACTGCAACATCGTATTCGCGAAGTGCGTTGTTTAATGAAGTTTTTAAATCTGTAGATGGTTTACGAGTACCAATGATTAATGCACAAGGAACCTGATATTCTCCAGCAGCGAATTTTTTAGTATAGCTTCCAGGAATAACTACAGAACGAGCAGGTACAAATCCTTTCATTTCAACTGGCTCATCACCTGTAACATCAATAATTTTAGTAGATGCTGTTAAACATACGTTTGCTCCAAGAACTGCTTCTTTTCCAACATGAACACCTTCAACAACGATACAACGAGATCCGATAAAAGCACCATCCTCAATAATTACAGGAGCAGCTTGCAATGGCTCAAGAACACCACCAATACCAACACCACCACTTAAGTGAACGTTTTTACCAATTTGTGCACAGCTTCCAACAGTTGCCCATGTGTCAACCATAGTTCCTTCGTCAACATAAGCGCCAATATTTACATAACTTGGCATTAAGATAACACCGCTTGAAATGTAAGCACCGTAACGAGCAACAGCATTTGGTACAACACGAATTCCTTTTGCAGCATAATCTCTTTTAAGTAACATTTTATCGTGATATTCGAAAATACCAGATTCCCATGTTTCCATTTTTTGAATTGGGAAATACATTACAACCGCTTTCTTAACCCATTCGTTAACTTGCCATTTGTCACCAACTGGTTCAGCAACACGTAGTTTTCCTGCGTCTACCAATTCGATTACTTCTCTAATGGCATCTGTTGTTGTAGTTTCTTGTAGTAAAGCTCTGTTTTCCCAAGCTTGTTCGATTATAGTTTGTAAAGAATTCATATGTTTAAATTTTTGGCAAAGATAAGGTATTTGAAGAAATGCAAAAAAGCAAAACGACTCGAAAATGTTACAGGTTTAACTTTTTGTTTCTTATTTGTAAAATAGTAAAAGTTCTGAATAATCTAATTTTCACTTGTATTACCTCTATAAGTTTTTTTTATGTCAAAATATGACAAAAGTCAGATTTTCTGTTTTTTCTTCTCTCTAATTTCGCATCATTGAAAAACATTCCATTCAATACATTAATCATATAAGCAGTAAAATATGAATCAAGAAAATCAACTTCAGAACAGAGTCATAATAGACAAAGAAGTAACTTGGGATAAAACGCAGGTTATTATGAGTAAAACAAATGCATTTGGTATTATCGAATATGCCAACGAGGTATTTGTAGACGTTTGTGGTTATGAAGATTACGAATTAATGGGGCAGCCGCATAATATCATACGTCACCCTGATATGCCAAAAGTGATCTTTAAAGTGCTTTGGGAAAATTTAAAGCAAGGAAAAAACTTTCATGCTGTTGTCAAAAATCTGGCAAAATCTGGAAGATACTATTGGGTAATTACCGATTTTGAAATTGCACGTGACGAGAATGATGTAATTGTGAATTATTTCGCCAGAAGACAATCTGTTCCTCAAGAAGTAATTGCAATGCATATTGAACCTTTGTACAAGAAGCTTTTACAAATTGAAGCAGCGAGCGGAGTTGAATTTAGTGAAAAATACTTAATCGGATTTTTGGAAGAAAAGAAGAGAAGTTATGTGGAATATATTAAGGAGTTGATTTTCGAACACGAGAAATCGCAGTCTAAATTTGCTAATTATGTAGAGGAAGAAGATGGTGAAGAGGAAGAACATAGAGGTTTTTTTAGTCGACTGTTTGGAAGATAAATTTGAGTTATTTTTTAGGTTTGAATATTTGGATAGAGTCCGTCTTGAATTTTTTCAAGGCGGATTTTTTTAATTTACTACTAATTGATTGTCTATAACTCTATTGTTAAAGGATTGAATGTAGGCTTTTAGGAAACGTTCTAATTCTTTTGTTTTCGGCTTATCAATATTCATTAAGTTGGTTTTTAGATAAATATCTTTTTTCCAGTCATAAAGACCAATGGTTTGATTGTTACTATAAACAAGATAGTAATTATCTACAATGCAATGATATGTTCCTTGAAGATAATAAACTACAAAGTTTTCTTTGGAAGTATAACTTTTTCCAAAACTAACAATTTCGGTTTTTAAGTTTAAGTAATCTAAAATGCTTGGCACGATATCAATTTGCTGAAAATTTTTTTCATCAGTAACATTAAACTCTTGATTAGAAGGGTCGAAGAATAGTATTGGAATTCTAAATTTCCCAACGTTTGTTTTGTCTATAGCTCTGGTTCCGCTTGAAGAAGTGTGGTCTGCCGTTATGACAAAAAGAGTGTTTTTGTACCAATTTTCTTTTTGTATTGTTTTGAAAAACTTGCGTAGCGAATAATCAGTGTAAGCTATACTTTCTTGAATTTCTGTGTTTCCTTTTGGGAACTTTCCTTTGTACTTTTCAGGTATTATGTAAGGATTATGAGAAGATATAGTAAATAAAGTACTAAAAAATGGTTGTTTGAATGTGGTTAATTTAGAAGCAAAAAAACACAAAAACTCTTCATCAAAAACACCCCATTTTCCATCAAATGCTGGAGTTCCTGTATATTCATCTTTTCCATAATATTCGTCAAAACCAGCAACTTTACAATATTGATCAAAATTTTGGCTTCCGTTAAAAGCACCATGAAAAAAAGAAGTTTTATAACCTTCTTTTTTCAATATCTGCGGAAGACTTTTTGTTTTATTTAATGCATATCCGGAAGTGATAAATGAGTTATTCATCAAGCTCGGGATACTTGAGATTGTCGACGGAACTGCGTCAATAGATACTTTTCCGTTGGCAAATGCATTTTTAAAATAATGAGATTTGGTAAGTAATGAATCCAAAAAAGGGGTTTGACCACATTGAATATTTTCGTTGCCAAAGCTTTCCAAAATAATAATGACTACATTTTTTTTATTAGAAAGCCCTTTAGGATTTAATGATAAGACTGGATTAAAGATTGACTTCAATTCTTTTTCATTGTAATAATTGACTTTTTCTAGTTCTTTTTTCTTGAATGCGGTTTTTAGAATGGTAAAAGGGGTATTTAGCACCAAAGCAGAAGTGTTTAAATTTCCATATTTCATTCCGTCAACAATCTTTATAGGCTTCTTTTGTATTCCTCCACGAATCATTAAAAGAACTACACAAATTGAAACGACAATAAGGAAAATTTTTTGTAGATAATCTCTTCTAGTTAATTTTTTAATTTTAATTATTCTATTCGATTTAGGAAGTAATTTCCATAAAATAAGACCTGTTGTTACGAAAAGAAGTGCGATATACCAGAATTCTGTTAAAAAAGAAGGGAGGAGTCTTATCGCGTCATGCTCCATTCCGTCTGCAGTTATCATTGAAAAAGTGCTTCTTCGCCCGGTGAAACGATAGTAAATGATGTCAATGAAATTGGTTGCAATAAAAGCAAGATTTACAATATAAAATAACAAAAGTACAATCTTCTGATACCTATTATTGTATTTGAAATTACCAGGGACAAGATGTGCGATTAAAAAAGGAATATTAATATATGAAACTGCAGCAAGATCAAAAAGCAAACCACCTGCAAATACTGTTGTGCTTAAATTGTTAAAAGATTCAAGGTTGATAAAGTAAAATAGGATTCTGCAAATTTGATAGATTGCAATAATTAAAATGAATCTTTTTAGAAATACAATTAAGTTCTTTTTATAATTACTCACTTTGCGACTGATAGGTTGAACTTTTATTTTGATAAAATAAATTCCTGTGAATTTTTTCGCAAAAGTATTTTTAGGATGTTTCTTTGAATGGAGATAAAAGTTTTTTTTATACCAGTAAAAGACATTTGTTTTGTGTTAAAATCGAATTGGAGCATTAAAAATTTTTACTTTTGTTAAAAATTAAATCATGCCAAGAATTCTCTCTTTAGATTACGGACAAAAACGTACAGGAATAGCAGTTACAGACGAAATGCAGATTATTGCTTCGGGTTTAACTACAATTCCAACTCATACTTTAATTGATTTTTTAAAAGATTATTTTGCCAAAGAAAGGGTAGAAGCCGTTTTAATTGGAGAACCTAAACAGATGAACGGACAGCCATCAGAAAGTGCTTCAGTAATTAATGGTTTTGCAACGCATTTTTCGAATGTTTTTCCAGATATGAAAGTAATCCGAGTAGATGAGCGTTTTACATCAAAAATGGCATTTCAAACCATGATCGACAGCGGATTAAATAAAAAACAGCGTCAGAACAAAGGTTTGATAGATGAAATTTCGGCTACAATTATGCTTCAGGATTATCTTTCCTCAAAAAAATAACACTGTTTGACCTATTTATTGTTTATAATTTAAAGGTTTTTAGAAAATCCTAACTTTTATCTTGTAAAAATTAGTTTTTTTTTGCAATTAAAAAATTACCTTTGCACTTTAAATAAAAATACTGTTATGCCTGACGAAACCATACGTTCAAATAGTGATGTAGTACTCATTGGCGCTGGAATAATGAGTGCCACTCTTGGAGTAATTTTGAAAGAATTACAACCGGATATAAAAATTGAAATTTACGAAAGACTTGATGTTGCCGCCGCAGAAAGCTCTGATGCTTGGAACAATGCCGGAACTGGACACTCTGCTTTTTGTGAATTAAATTATACTCCAGAAAAGGCAGACGGCAGTATCGATCCTAAAAAAGCAATAAGTATAGCAGAATCATTTGAGATTTCGCGCCAGTTTTGGTCTTACTTAGTGCAAGAAAACAAAGTGCCTTCTCCAGATAATTTTATTAAAAGCGTACCTCATATGAGTTTTGTGTGGGGAGATAAAAATGTTGATTATTTAAAAAAGAGATTCGAAGCTCTTCAGAAAAATCCAATCTTTTCTGAAATGACTTTCAGTACTGATTTTGCTCAGTTGCAGAAATGGATGCCATTAGTAATGGAAGGTCGAAATGCTGATGAAAAATTGGCAGCAACGCATATGGAAATTGGTACCGATGTAAATTTTGGTGCTTTAACCAGAAGTATGTTCAGTTACTTAGAAAAATTAGATGGCGTTAATTTGTATTTTAACCATGAAGTTAAAAAACTAAGACAACGTGAAGATAAGTCTTGGAGAATAAAAATTACAGATTTATCTACGGGACAAAAACGCAAAGCATATACAAAATTTGTATTTATTGGTGCTGGTGGAGGTTCTTTGCCTTTGTTAGAAAAAGCAAATGTTCCAGAAGGAAATGGATACGGAGGTTTTCCGGTAAGCGGACAATGGTTAAAATGTACAAATCCTGAGGTAATTGCTAAACACGCGGCAAAAGTTTACGGAAAAGCAAGTGTTGGAGCTCCTCCAATGTCTGTTCCTCATATCGATACTCGTGTAATTGATGGAGAAAAAGCACTTCTTTTTGGTCCGTTTGCAGGGTTTTCAACTCGTTTCTTAAAAAATGGTTCTTACCTTGATTTGCCAATGTCAATTAAACGCAACAATTTAATTCCGATGTTAGCTGCTGGATACCATAATATTCCTTTGACAAAATATTTGATTGAGCAGGTTCGTCAGTCTCCAAAAGACAGAATGAAGGCTTTACGCGAATATTTACCAACTGCACGTTCTAAAGACTGGAAATTAGAAAAAGCAGGTCAGCGTGTTCAGGTTATTAAAAAAGACGAAAAAGAGGGTGGAGTTTTAGAATTTGGTACAGAAGTAATCAATACGCATGATGGAACTTTAGCTGTTTTATTAGGTGCTTCTCCAGGAGCTTCTACAGCTGTTGGAATTATGGTTGATTTGATTGGAAGATGTTTCGCAAATCAAATTAAAACACCAGAATGGGAAGCGAAATTAAAAACAATGATTCCTTCTTATGGTCAAACTCTGAATGATAAACCAGAGCTTTTAGCAGAAATTAGAAAACACACAGCAGAAGTTTTGAAGATAAAATAAGCTTCTTGAATATAGAATAAAAAACAAATCCAGATGAATTAATCTGGATTTGTTGCTTTTAGATCAGTTGTGTTTTTAAGTATTTTTTCGGCAAGATTGCTCATCCAGATTAATTGCTCAATAACCATTGAAGCTTCCTGCATTTTTGCCTGACGGGTTTCTTTGTCTAAATCATCGTCTGCAGCAAGTCTGGAAAAGTTTTTCCGTTTTAATTCTTCAAATTGCAGTGTTACATCTTCTTTTTCAAAAAAAGTATCAGTCAGAATGGTTTCGTTTCTTAAAACGGCAATAGAATGGTCTAAATTGGCCAAAATCGTTTTAATAATATAATTGAAAGATTCCGATGCAGACGTAGTTTGATGCGACTGTATATAAGTTGAAAGCGACGCTAAAGCCGATAATAAAGAATGAT
>NZ_DASWYK010000123.1:0-13869 GCF_036405015.1 Flavobacterium sp.
AATGAAATTGGTTTACGAATACGTTCAGAAACATTTTGCTGAAAAAATTACTTTGGAAGATGTAGCTAATGTTGCCAGTATGTCGATTATTTCGTTCAATCGATTTATTAAAAAACGAACTGGAAAAACGTTTGTGAATTATATCAATGATATCAGAATTGGTTATGCGGCTCGCTGGTTGGTAGAAAAAGATATGAGTGTTTCTGAAGTTGCTTTTAAATCTGGATTTAATAATATCGCGAACTTCAACCGCAGTTTTAAAGCTACAAAAAACTGTACGCCTAGTCAGTATCGTGAAGATTTTTCGGGATTGAAACGTATTTTGTAGTGATACTTTTTTATCACGAATAAATATTATTTTTAACGAAAACGTTTGCATTTAAGGTTTTTGTTGTTTTTTATGTATGTTTTGGGTTCTTTTAGAGGATTGTTATTGCGAATAATTAAATTTTTGCATTGTTTTATTTTTATATATGTTTTTTTAATCGGTTATAGTAAAAATATTATCATTAAATGATATAATATTATCGATTTGATAATTCTCTCTGTTATAGATTTGTTAAATAATTTAGAAGTAAAATTTACCAGGCCTTTTTACTTTTACGTTGAGCAATAAACGAATTTAACTAACCAAACATTTATTATGAAAAAACTAATGACTAACCTCATTCATTGGAAGGCTAACCACAGAGCTGTTCCTTTGATATTATTTTTATTACTGACCAGTAATTTTATTACGGCTCAGGTAAAGGTTTCTGGAACTGTATCTGATGAAAAGGGATTGTCTATCCCTGGCGCAAACGTATCGGTTGCAGGTTCTAAAGCAACAGTTTCTACGGACTTCGATGGAAAATACTCTATTGATGTTGCGCCAAATGCTACCTTATTATTCTCTTTTATCGGGTTTACCACACAGAAGGTTGCTGTAGAAGGTAAAAAGACAATCAATGTAATTTTAAAATCAAATGCTGAAGATTTAAAAGATGTTGTTGTAATTGGATACGGTACTCAAAAACGAAAAGACGTAAACAGTGCGATCTCAAGTATTTCTGCAAAAGATATGGAGAACTTAAAAGTGGCCTCTTTTGATCAGATGATGCAGGGAAAAGCTGCGGGGGTAGTCGTAAATAGTAACTCTGGAGAGCCAGGAAGTAACGTGTCTGTCCGAATTCGTGGGGTGTCTTCTTTAACAGGAACTAACGAACCTTTGTATGTAATTGACGGTGTGCCAATTTCTGGTGATGCAAGAAACTCTTCTACTTCGGGTAGAAATGCTGCTGGAGATTCTAACTTTTCAAACAATGGAAATATTACTGTAAGTCCGTTAGCACTTATCAATCCAAGCGACATTGAGTCAATAGATATTTTAAAGGATGCTTCTGCAACAGCAATCTACGGTTCAAGAGGAGCAAATGGAGTTGTAATTGTGACAACAAAATCGGGAAGAAAAGGAACTGGAAAACTGACTTTCGAAAATTCATATTCTATCAGTAATTTGCCTAAAAAATTGCATTCGATGAACTTGCAGCAATATGCAACACATCAAAATGCTTTATCAAATGTTTATGATCCGTCTTCAAAACGTCCAGAATTTGCTCATCCTGAACTTCTAGGAAAAGGTACAGATTGGCAAGATGCTATTTATGAAACTGGATTAATGACTTCTAATCAGCTGTCTTTTTCAGGCGGTAAAGAGGGGATTAACTATTATATCTCTGGTGGTGTTTTAAATCAAGAAGGTATCGTAATCGAATCTGGATTTAAAAGATACAATGTTAGGGCCAATGTAGACGCTAGAGTAAATAGTTTTATAAAAGTAGGAATCAATGTAAGTGGAGCGATTACTGATGAAAAACTGACTTTAAACGGGCAATTTAATGGTGTCGTAGCGACTTCGCTTTTGGCAACTCCAGATGTGGCAGTTAGAGAGTTAGATGGAGCTTTTGCTGGACCTACAAGCGGTCTTTCTTTTGTAAACCCTGTTGCTACATCTTTGTTGGGGTCTAATACTTTAGTTAGAAAAAACTATTCTGGAAATTTTTATACTCAAGTTGATATTCTTAAAGGTTTAGAATACCGTTTTGAAGCGGGTGGATATATTTATGATAATTTAGGACAGCGATTTGATCCGATGTATTCTTTGGGGAATGCTGTAAAGAGTTTTGCTAATTTATATTACAACCCATCTTCAGGTAATTCATGGAACTTAAAAAACATGCTTACTTATAGAAAAACTATTGACAAGCATAATTTTACCATTTTAGCTGTTCAAGAATCCAATAGAGCACATTGGGAAGGTTATTCTATAGAAGGAAATGGATACAAAGATAACAGTAACCAGACTCTTGCGGGAGGTGATTTAACAAAAGCAGTTCTTAAAAGTACGTATTCTGGAACTCAAACTTTATCATCTTATTTAGGAAGGGTTGTTTATGATTATGGAGATAAATACGGTATTTCTGCTGCAGTAAGAACAGACGGATCTTCTAAGTTTTTCGTTGGAAACAAATGGGGAGTTTTTAGTTCTGCAAGTGGTTCCTGGAAAATTTCTAATGAATCTTTCATGGAAGGAACCAAAAAGTATGTTGATAATATCAAATTAAGATTTGGATGGGGGCAGACAGGAAACAATCAAATCGGAAATAATTTATATGATTCTAATCTTCATGTAGTGATAAGTTCAATGGGAACTTCTTATCTCCCTTCAAATACTCCGAATAAAGATTTAAAATGGGAAACTCAAGATCAAACAAATTTAGGTTTAGATTTTACGTTGTTTCAATCAAAATTTTCAGCATCGATTGATGTTTATAAAAAAGTATCAAAAAACTTCTTGTATCAAGTTCCGTTGCCAAATTACCTTTCTGGTGGAGGTGATTACGAAGGAGGTGTGAATCCTCCATATTTTAACCTTGGAAGTATGCAAAATAAAGGTATCGAGATTACACTTGGATATCGTAACAAATTCTCAGAAAACTTCTCTTGGGACTCGAGTCTTAACTTTACCAAATATGAAAATAAAGTTACTGATATGGCAGGTTTGAATATTGTGAAGTCAACCAATACACTTGCTTACAATACAGTAAGTGTTTCGAGAACAAAAGAAGGTCTTCCGATTGGTTCGTTTTTAGGATATGAGGCTGTAGGAATTTACAGAACAGACGAAGATTTGTTGAAATATGGACATGTTGATGGCTCAGGACAAAGAGTGGTTTTGAAAAATGGTACAAACTCTTTATTGCCTGATTTTGTTAAAGGAGATGTAATTTATAAAGATTTGAATAATGATGGTAAGATTGACCAAAATGATTTAACGACAATTGGAAATCCGAACCCAAAATTCACTTACGGTTTTACTAATAACTTTAAATATAAAAATGTTGACTTGTCTATTTTTCTTCAAGGAACTGCAGGAAATAAATTGTTGAATTTAACTCGTGCATCTGGAACAATGAATAGTAATCTAGGAACAAATTATTTAACTGAAGCTGCAGATTTCTACTCTGCGACCAATTTAGATGGATCTTTACCAACACCATCTAGTTACAATCATATTAATAATGCAGTTTCTAGCCGTATGGTAGAAAATGGTTCTTATCTAAGAATTCAAAACGTGACTTTAGGGTATTCACTTCCATCAGATATCATTTCAAAAATAAAATTAACAAGATTGAGAGTATATGCTTCTGGTCAGAACTTATTCACTTTTACCAAATATACAGGTTATGATCCAGAGGTAGGAGCTTATAATCAGGATGCGTTAATGTCAGGAATTGATAATGGACGTTATCCTGTGCCAAGACTAATTTCTTTTGGTTTTAATGTTGAATTTTAATTAAAAATAATATGAAAAATATATATAAAAGAGGAAGCGTAGGATTTATGGCTTTATTGATGTTGTTTTCATCCTCTTGTTCTCAAGATTTTATTGATGTTCCAGCAGAAGGTAATCCAACTATAGGAAGTTATTTTGATTCGGATCAAAAATTAGATAATGCAACCAACGGACTTTACGGTTTGGTTTGGTTTAATATGAATAAAGAAGGTTTTTATGGTATTACCGATGTTATTTCGGGTAATATGTATGCTGATATTTATAATGACTTTGGAAATTTTACAGATTTAAGTTTTACCAATACATCAAGATACATTTCAGATTCTTGGAGATCTTGCTTTGGAGCGATTGCAAATTCAAATGCTTATATCAGTAATTTGCCTCAAAGTGTTGGGCCAAATGTTAGTAAGGAAGCTTTGAACAATGCATTGGGTGAATGCCATTTTATTAGAGCGTTTTCTTATTTTTTCTTAGTGAGATTATGGGGAAATGTGCCTATTATTGAAAACAATGCGGATTATTCTAAAAATTTTGTTATTCCAAGTAACCCTACAGAAGACGTTTATAAATTTATCGAAAATGATTTAAAATTTGCAATTGCTAATCTAAGAACAAAAAATAGAGGTTCCGATTATGCATCAAATGCACATGTATCAAGTGGTTCTGCAAAAGCAATGCTTGCAAAAGTATATTTATATCAAAAGAAATATGATTTAGCAAGACAAGTGGCTCAGGAGGTAATTAACAGCGGAGAGTTTAAATTATTAGGAGGAGATGAGCTTCCGGCTAAATCTTTTGCAGATTTATTTTTGCAAAAAAATAATAATAATGAAGAATCTATTTTTGCTTGGCAATGGACAGGAACTGGAGGTTATTTTGACGGAAACTTCACAAATACTTTGTTTGCTCCAGAAAACAGATTAGTAGAAACTACCTATTCAGGTCAGATTGCGCCATCTCAGGATTTAATCAAAAATGTTTTTGAAAATGGCGATAGAAGAAGAATCGAGACTTTTATGCTTCCAGGAGATTATTATCCTAATTTGACTTACGCTAAAACGTTAGATTTAGGTGCTCCAAAAATTTTAGGATATACTTTTGAGCTACAATACGAAGCACAGAAATCAGGAGCAGGACTTAAGAAATATGTTATCGGAAAAGAAAATCTTCCAATTACAGGAGCATTTAATCCTGTAAATAATGGAGAAAGCAGTATGAATAGCTACATGATGCGTTACGCTGAATTGCTGTTAATTCATGCAGAAGCAATTCTGGGTGGACAAACTGGAAGTACTTCAGATGCAAATGCGCTTAAATCTTACAACGCAGTTAGAAAAAGAGCAGGGCTTCCAGTAAAAAGTGTCATCACATTTGATGATATATTTAAAGAAAGACGCGCAGAATTGGCTTGTGAAGGAGATTATTATTTTGACTTAGGACGTCTGCCTTTTGAAAAAGCTAAAGCAATTTTAGAAGCGCAAAATAGAGGAAATAGAGAAGTTGAAAAACATATTACCATTTCGGCAACCAATCTTTTATTGCCTTATCCTGCTGATGACTTAACTAAAAATCCAAAATTAACAGAAGTAGCGCCATATACTTTTAAATAATTTTAAAAATAGTAAACATGAAAAAATTAAAAATTGTTTCAATAGTAGCATGTTTGACATGGATATTATCTCTAGTGTTTTTTACTTCATGCTCTAACGACGATAGTGCAGATGTCTATACAGGAGTTCCTGTGATCGAATCGGTAATGCCTTCTGGTTATAATCTTGATGGGACTATTAAACCATTAGAGCCAACAAAATTAGTAGATCCGAAAAACTATTATGTTATTCACGGTAAAGGATTTCTAAATACAACTAAAGTGTATTTTAATGATTATGATACGTATTTCAAGTCCACTTTTGTAACCGATACCGATATTATTATTCTTGTTGATGAGAATACTCCTTATGCAAATGCTTCCAATAAATTAAAGGTTGTAACAAAGTCAGGAACAGCAGAGTTCGATTTGATGGTTGCACCTCCAGTACCAACTTTCAGCGGATTCAATTATATCAACTGCGCAGAAGGAGATGAGGTAGTTATAAAAGGAAAGTATTTTTTAGATCCGATTGTTACATTGGCTAAAACTGATACTCAGCCAGCTGTTCCTGTTCAGGTTGTATCGTCGACTTTGGAGCAAATCGTAGTAAAAATTCCAGCCAACGCTAATCATAGATATTTGGCAGTTGCTAATATTTCTGGAACATCAGTTTCAAAAGAAGCTATCGGAACAGCGTTGTATGATGATAAATTATATGGAATGCAGTGGGGAGGACCTTGGGCAGGAAAAGGTGTGAATTTTGATTTTGCTGGAGATTCTTACCAAGGTGAAAAATCATGGAAATGGGAATTTGGAGCTTGGGACGGTGGAAACTGGGGCTTCAATGTAGATATGGCTCCATATAAAGCATTTAGAATTGCTGTAAAAGGTGCTAAAAACGGTCAGGTAAACTTTAGTTTAAACGGCGGACCAAACTATGTAATTCCTGTAACCACAACATGGGTTTATATGGAAATTCCGTTAGATAAATTAGGGAATCCTTCAAGTTTTACAATGATTACTTTCCAAGAATCTAATAATGACGGCGGTAATACGGTATTGTTTGATGATTTAGGATTTGTGTTAAAATAAGATTCTGTTTTGAGTTAGTTTGTGAGATGTTCCCTAGTTGAAAAATTAGGGAACATCTTTTTATATAATTTAAGTTTTAATAAAATGAAAAAAATCGCTTTGTTACTTGCTTTAAGTATTTTCAATTTTAGTTTCGGTCAGGGAAATACACATCAACAAAAAGCCGGAAAATTTGAAGGTCTTGCCATGACACCGCCAATGGGCTGGAACTCGTGGAATACTTTTGCAACTAATATTGATGAAAAATTAGTAAAAGAAACAGCCGACATTATGGTTTCTTCAGGTTTGGCAGCTGCTGGATATAATTATATAGTGTTAGATGACGGCTGGATGACGCACGAACGTGATCAAAATGGTGATCTGGTTCCTGATCCTCAGAAGTTTCCAAACGGTATGAAAACACTAATCGATTATGTGCACAGTAAAGGTTTAAAATTCGGATTGTATAATTGCGCAGGGACCAAAACCTGTGCAGGTTATCCAGGAACACGAGGATACGAATATCAGGATGCTAGATTTTATGCTAAATTAGGAATTGATTTTCTAAAATATGATTGGTGCAATACAGAAGGAATTACAGCTAAAGAAGCTTATACAACTATGAGTAATGCGCTAAAAATTGCAGGAAGGCCGATTGTCTTTAGTCTTTGTGAATGGGGAGATAATCAACCATGGGAGTGGGGAAAACCAGTTGGAAATCTTTGGAGAATTTCGGGAGATATTTATCCGTGTTTTGATTGCGAATTCAAACATCCGGAAAATTGGTCTTCGTGGGGATTTATGAAAATTGCCGATATGCGAAAAGATATTCGTAAATATTCTGGTCCAGATCATTGGAATGATTTTGATATGATGGAAGTTGGAAATGAAATGAATAATACAGAAGATAAAACACATTTTGCGATGTGGTGTATGTTGTCTTCACCTTTGTTTACTGGAAATGACTATAGAAAAATGTCTAAAGAAACTTTGGCAATTCTGACCAATAAAGAATTATTGGCTGTAAATCAGGATAAGCTCGGAATTCAAGGATTTAAATACAGTATTTTAGATGGAGTAGAAGTATGGGTAAAACCACTTTCTGATGGAGCTTGGGCAGTAAGTTTTGTTAACAGAACAGAAACTTCAAAAAAAATCAATTTTGACTGGAGTAAAAATAATTTCAAAGATTCGGATTTTGGATATGAAGCAGACTTCATTAAAACGACATTCAAAGTAAAAGATCTTTGGATGAATAAAGAAGTAGGAAATACTAAGAAAACATTTAATGCAACAATTGCTTCGCACGATGTTGTTACTCTAAAATTAATTCCTTAAAAACGATAATTATGAAATTGAAGCTTTGTTATATTATTTTTTCTTTAATGCTATTTACGAATGTCACAAAAGCACAATTTGTAAAAAAACATGGGCAGTTAAGTGTGCAAGGAACTCAGCTTGTAGATAAGAATAATAACCCAATTGTACTTCGTGGTTTAAGTTTTGGTTGGCACAGCTTATGGCCAAGATTTTATAATGAAAAAGCAGTAAGCTGGTTGAAGAAAGATTTTAATTGTAATATCGTTCGTGCTGCAATGGGAGTAGAACTTGGTGATCTCTCCTATATAAATAATCCACAGTTTGCTAAGGAGAAAGTAGAAGCTGTTGTAAATGGTGCTATAAAATCAGATATCTATGTTATTATCGATTGGCATAGTCATAATGTGAATCTGAAAGAAGCCAAACAGTTTTTTGCAGAGATGTCAAAAAAGTATGCTAAGTATCCCAACATTATATATGAAGTATTTAATGAACCAGATCACGAAACTTGGTGGGAAGTGAAAAATTATTCTGAAGAAATAATTAGAGTTATCCGAGAAAACGATCCTAATAATATTATTCTGGTCGGATGTCCACATTGGGATCAGGATATTGATCTTCCGGCAGAAGATCCTATAATGGGTTATACTAATATAATGTATACGATGCATTTCTACGCAGCGACACATGGTAAAGAATTAAGAGACAGAACTGATGCAGCAATAAAAAGAGGTTTGCCAGTATTTGTCTCAGAATCTGCCGGAATGGAAGCTTCGGGAGACGGACCATTAGATTATAAAGCATGGCAAGAATATATTGATTGGATGGAGGCAAAAAAAATAAGTTGGATTACATGGTCTGTTTCTGATAAAGATGAAACTTGTTCTATTTTAAAAAAGTCTGCGAATTCAGAAGGAAAATGGAAAGACGAAGATTTAAAAGAGTCTGGAATTAAAATACGAGAATATCTCCGAAAGTATAATAAAGAGTAAATAGGTTAGTTAGGTCGTTTTTATTCTGTAAAGTCCGTTCAAATAATGAGCGGACTTTTTTTGTTTATAAATGCTCGGTTTTACCCCTGAAAGATTTCAATTTTTTGAATGTCTAGATTGTTGTTAGCCTGATTTTTTTTGTAGGAATTTTTTCTTCTATAAGTTTTGGTTTTGCTTTTGTTATTATAGATTATCTGTTTTTCTATTTTATTTATTTTTTTTAATTCACCCCCTTGTTTTTTGGGGGTGTGTTTTTGTTTTAGGTGTTTTTTAGATGATTTGTCTTTGATTTTTGTAGTAATTTTTACTTTTACCCATGTATTTTTTGTTTAAAAGGTTAAAATTTTGTTATTGAATTTTCAAAAACGATTATTGATAAATATGAAATAATGATTATTAGAACTTTAATTTTTGTAATCCGTAATTCTTCGTCTAAAACGTCAAAAAAGTAGTTTTGGATTATTCTGATGATACAAAAGTTAATAAATTCGCTAATGAAAATGATGATGATTTGAAGGCGCATAAGAGGTTTTAGAAATGACTTATACTATTACATAGATATATAAAAGATTAACTAACCAGAATCAATTAATAACTAAAAACCAATTTAAAACATGAAAAAAGCATTTCACATTTTAGCCGCGATGTTAACAAGTTCTTTTGCCTTTGCCCAAGAAGAGGAGGCAGCCGCTCCAGCAACCACATGGGGAGGTTCTGCAGATGCGTACTATAAATATGATTTTTCTAAACAAATGAATGGATTAACGAGCTTCACCAACTCACAAAATTCATTCGAATTAGGAATGGCATCGATAGAAGCAAGTCATACTTTTGGAAAAGCGTCTGTTTTTGTGGACTTAGGTTTCGGAAAAAGAGCAGCAGAATTTTCATATAATGAAACGCCTGATAAAGATGCGAGTGCAAAATTTTTACTTAAACAATTGTATTTTACATACAATTTGACAGATGAGTTTAAAGTAGTAGCGGGTAGCTTTGGGACTCATATTGGATATGAAGTGTTAGATGCAGTAGATAACAAAAACTACAGTATGTCGTATGCTTTCTCTTATGGACCATTCTTTAATACTGGGGTAAAAGCACAGTATACTTCAGGTAAATTCACTGCGATGTTGGGATTAACCAATCCAACAGATTTTAAATCAGCTATGGATGCTGGTTCTTATCAAAAAACGTTCATTGGACAAGTAGGTTACATTGGTGATACAGGAAGTGCTTACCTGAATTTTACAACAGGAAGTACAAATCCAATCCCAGGAAGTATAATTCCGGTTTCAGACGAAAACAAAACTCAGTTTGATTTGACTGCTTCTAAAACAATTAGCGACAGTTTTTCACTTGGTTTAAATGCAACTTATGCTAAAACTACAAATGATTTTGATAGTACTTTAGATGGTGAGTGGTTTTCTGTAGTAGGATATGCTAATTATTCATTTAGTCCATCATTGCTTTTAGCTTACAGAATGGAATATTTTGATGCTAAAGATGCAGCACCAAGTTTAGGAACATTAACTGGAGCAAGTGTATTTGCTAATACAGTTTCTTTAAACTATAAAGTTGGAAAACTTACAATTATTCCTGAGCTAAGATACGATTCTGCTTCTGAAGATATATTCTTAGATAAAGATGCATTACCAACAAAAGGAAGCTTCTACGCTTTAATTGCTACAACATACTCATTCTAGAGATAAAGATTGATATTTTTTTTTTTTTTTTGGAGCTGTCGAAACATACTAATGTTTTGGCAGCTTTTTTATTTTTAAGAAGTTTCAAGTTTCAAGTTTCAAATTTCAAATTTCAAGTTTGAGGTTTGAAGTTTCAAGGTTGAAGTTTCAAGGTTGAAGTTTAAGGGTTGAAGTTTAAGGGTTGAAGTTTAAGGGTTGAAATTTCGATTTTAAGATTTGAAATCGAAAATGATTTATATGTGATAATCGATTAGGTGTTATATTTAGAAGGGCTTTTCATTCCGTAGGAATGTTTGGTCGGTAGAAAATTAAAATTGATTGCAATTATACGTTCCGTAGGAACGTCTGATTTAGTGAGTTGATAGAATAGAAAGTAAACATTTCGAAAAGTCTAAAATTGATTGTAAAAAAAAACGTTTCTGGAATACAGAAACGTTTTAAGATTTTTAAATGATAAGGTTCTATTGAACCTGTTTTTTGTAAATCGAATAAATAGTATCGATTGTTTTTCTATCTAGAACTGAAGTTGCATCAGTCTGAATATAATGCAATTTAAAAGCCTGAATTGCTGCTGTTAGATTTTTGGTATTGTAACCAATAATTCTAAGTGCTGGCTCAATTCTAAAATCAAATGGAGCGGGTTCTAAAACTTCGTCAGGCCATATTCCAAAACCTTTTTCTGCAAGTGTCTTCCAAGGAAATAAGGCGCTTGGATCTTGTTTTCTTCCTGGAGCAATATCGGCATGTCCCAAAAAGTTTTGAGTCGGAATATTATAGTCTTTTTTCAATTTTGTAAGCAAAGCAACTAAACTGCTGATTTGTGCTTCTGTAAATGGTTTGAATCCATTATTGTCTAATTCAATTCCAATAGAGCAGGAGTTTAAATCTGTCGTTTTCCCCCATGTAGAATTTCCTGCATGCCAAGCTCTAAGATAATCATTTAGCATTTGAACTACTTTTCCATTCTCAGAAATTACGTAATGAGCACTAACCTGTGTTTTGGTTTTGGTAAAAGTATTTATTGTTTGCTGCAAGGAATCCTGAGCGGTATGATGAATAATAACGAAGCTAGGCTTTCTTAAATTAAAGTTGACAGTTCCAATCCATTCTGTGTTAATTCCATTTTGCAGATAGGTTGAACTTGTTTTAGATAAAGTATCTTTAACAATCTTCAATTGTTGCGCATAAGTAGTATCAATAACAACAGGAGTTGTCGGAATTGCTTGTGTTTCTTTACTAGTAATTTGGTTTTCTAAAGTTTTGAGCTGCTGATCGTATGCTTTCTCAGTATTTTTGTACGGATTGGTAGAGCAGGCACTGATAGCAACAGCTAAAATCAGATAACAAAAAATCTTTTTTGTCATAATTCGTTGTTTATTAGTTTAAACGACTATTCTTCAATTTTCGTATCTGTTTTTTCTTTTATGTCTTTAGATTCCTCTTTAGAATCTTTATTTTTTTTCTTTTTAGGTTTTCCTGTTTTTCCTTCTTTTAATTTCTCCATGAAGGTTTTATATTTCTCAACCTGATCAGGATTTAAAAAAGCAGCAATTTTTTTATCAGTACTCTCTCTTAAAGCTTTTATTTGTTCAATTTTTTGCTCTTGATTACTGCTTTCATTTTTCAATAAAATACCTTGTTCTCTTAAACTGTCTGCTAAAACGTTTGTAATAGCAATTGCTTGTAAATCATCAAGTTTAACATCTGGTTTCATCTGCTCGACAATTTTATTGGCAGTTTCTTCAACAGGAATTTCTTTGGGTTTACTTTGTGGGCCTTGTCCTTGTCCGGCCATCATGCTTCTGTCCATTCCCATTCCGCCACCTCTACCGTAGCCATTACCATAACCATAGCCATTATTGTATCCGCCATATTGAGCAGAAACAATAAAGCTGAATAAGCCAAAAACTAAAATAAATAAAGTTTGAAAAGGTTTCATAAAAGTATTTTTATCTGTTATTAACAATTGTTCCGCGTAAATTTAAGCAGGTTCTCCGTATAAATCAAATTCTGTTGCTTCTATTATTTTGATATTAACAAATTCACCAGTTTTTACATAATGTTTAGAAGCATCAATTAAAACTTCATTGTCAACATCTGGGCTGTCAAATTCTGTACGTCCAACAAAATGTGCGCCTTCTTTTCTGTCAATGATACATCTAAAAACTTTACCAACTTTTTCTTGGTTTAAATCCCATGAAATTTGTGATTGTAATTCCATGATTTCGTTAGCTCGAGCTTGTTTTACATCATCTGGTACGTCATCTTCCAGTAGATAAGCATGAGTATTTTCTTCATGAGAATAAGCAAAACATCCCATTCTGTCAAATTTCATTTCCTGAACAAAATCTTTCAAAATTTCAAAATCTTCCTGCGTTTCACCTGGATAACCAACAATTAAAGTAGTTCTAATTGCCATTCCTGGAACTGCTGCACGGAAATCTTTTAATAATTGAGTGGTTTTTGCCTGAGTTGTACCACGACGCATTGATTTCAAAATAGAATCTGAAATATGCTGTAATGGAATATCAATATAATTACAGATTTTAGGTTCACGTTTCATTAATTCCAAAACATCCATAGGGAAACCTGTTGGGTAAGCATAATGTAAACGAATCCATTCAATTCCTTCTACTTTTGCTAATTCTTCAAGAAGTTCTGCAAGATTTCTTTTTTTATAAAGATCAAGTCCGTAATAAGTTAAATCCTGAGCAATTAAGATTAATTCTTTTACTCCGTTTTTGGCTAATCCTTGAGCTTCTTTAACTAATTTTTCAATTGGTTGAGAAACATGAGAGCCTCTCATTAAAGGAATTGCGCAAAAACTACAAGGTCTATCACAACCTTCAGCGATTTTTAAATAAGCATAGTTTTTTGGAGTTGTAGTCAAACGCTCTCCTAGTAATTCATGTTTATAATCGGCACCTAAAGCTTTTAATAGTTGAGGTAGCTCGGTAGTTCCAAAATATTGATCAACATTAGGGATTTCTTTTTCTAAATCAGGTCTGTAACGCTCAGATAAACATCCTGTCACAAAAACCTTATCAACTATTCCTCTGTCTTTTTTATCGGCATATTCCAAAATCATGTTTACTGATTCTGCTTTCGCATTATCAATAAAACCACAAGTATTGATTACAATAATGTTTCCTTCTTTTTCTGCTGGAGCTTCGTGTTCAACTTCTTTTCCATTTGCACGCAGTTGTCCCATAAGGACTTCACTGTCATAAACATTTTTTGAACACCCAAGAGTGATTACGTTAATTTTGTTCTTTTTTAAAGACTTGGTTCTCATACTTTTATAAATTGGAGTGCAAAATTACACTTTTTTTATTCAAACACCGCTTGTTTCGTTTT
>NZ_DASWYK010000124.1:0-19422 GCF_036405015.1 Flavobacterium sp.
CGTTCTGTGTATGCTGAAGGCCATAAACAAAATCCGTCATGATGTTTGGCAACTAAAATAATCCCTTTCATTCCCGCTTCTTTCACCACGCGAGCCCATTGACGAACGTCTAATTGCGACGGATTAAAAAGTTCTGGCGATTCGTCTCCAAACCCCCATTCTTTATTGGTAAAAGTATTCAATGAAAAATGCACAAAAGCGTAGAATTCCATTTCCTGCCAATCGATTTGTTTCTGCGTCGGAACAGGTCCAAAAGGTTTGGGAGCATTAGCAAATTCCTGACTTGAAACATTAGAAATTATAACAAAAAGACATAAGGAAAGGAATATTTTTTTCATTCTGATCTGCTTTAAAATAGTCTATAAAGCATAAATGTAGTATAATTTGAAATCTGTTGTATAGAATTTCGACCAATGACGGGTTTTAAAGTGTTTTTGGGGTTAAATAACTTTGTTCCGTAGGAACATCTCGTTGATAGCCAATTGCAATATCGTAACATTTTACGTTCCGTAGGAACGTTTTGTTTCAACATCATTTGTTAGCAATTAAATACATCAAATGTTCCTACTGAACGTGAATAACAGCACAATCCATTTTTTTACCAACGAAACATTCCTATGGAATGATAAACTGATCTAAAAAATGACAAGCTAAACCATATCATAAAAAAAAGAGCTGTTCCTAAGAACAGCTCCTTGTAAGGTTTTTCAAGTTAGTTGTATAAGCTTACTAATTCAAAATACTTCTAAAAAAATAAATGAAAAACCAATGGTATTTTAATATTGTGGTGCAACAACCTGAGGTTTCGATTTCATAATTACTTCAACCGTACTTGGTTTAGCAAAAAACTCTTTAGCAAAAGCTTTGATATCTTCTGGAGTTATTTCGCTTAATGTTTTTTTGTAGATAACGTCATCTTTGAACGTTTCATTGTTCACCATCATATTATTTAAGCTTCCTAACCAAAATCCGTTTGTCATTACTTTTTCTGCTCTTGCTTTTAAAAGTGTATTTTTAACAGATTGAACGTCTTCTTCTTTTGGTGCTTTTTTCTGAATCAGATCGATTTGTTCGTAAACAATTTTAGTCAGTTTTTCTTCTTTTTCAGGATCACTGTCAAAGTTGATGGTCATTGTATATTCATCTGATGGCAAACGGCTTACTCCAGATTGTACGTGAACGCCATAACTTCCTCCTTCTTCTTCACGAATTAAATCCAAGTATTTTTTAGATAATAATTCAGCTAAAATATGCGATGTAAATACATTTTTATAATTGTATGGAAATTGCTTTACAAAACGAACATAAACACTTGCTTTTGGAACATTCATTTCACGAACCAATAATTGTTTTGCAACTCCAGGCGCTGGATCCAATTTATTGTCTACAAAGTTTTCCTTTTTATTGGTATCAGAAGATATACTTCCGATATATTTTTCAATTAGGGCTAATGCATTCTCAGGAAGATTTCCAGTGAATACAAAAGTGAAATCACCTGCATTTTGAATTCTTTGTTTGTAAAGTTCTGATGCTTTCTCAAAACTCAAACGCTTCAAAAATTCTTCATTCAATAACGGAACTCTTTTATTATGATTGTAATTCAATTGCGAAATAGTATCCTGAAAAACTTTCGGATTGGTATTTAAAGTATTCTCCAATGAGTTTGTAAAACCAGTAATCATTCTCGTATATGAATCTTTATCAAATCTTGGCTCTTCAAAATACAAATACAATAATTGTAATAAAGTTTCGAAATCTTTTTGATTACTAGAACCTCTAAATCCTTCTGTCAATTCTGTGATATACGGTTTTAAGTCAACAATTTTACCGTTTAGTTTGTCTTTTAAATCGGTACTTTTAAACGCTCCTAAACCAGAACTTTCTACCAAACTTACCGCAATTTGAGACGACGGAATGTCTTCTGTTTTAATTAAAGAACTTCCTCCAAAACTAAATCCTGAAAATAAAACTTCGTCTTTTGCTAAAGTTGTCGGATACAAAACAATCTTTGCTCCGTTGCTTAAAACGTAACTTTTTGCTCCTGAAATTCCTTCAATTGGAGTTTCTTTTTCTGCTTTAGAACCTTTTAATTCTGCTGTAATTAAAGGTTTATCGGTATCGGTTTCTTTGTATTTGTCAAGAGCCATTTTCTTCACAGATGCCATAATCTTTTCATAATCTGCTTTTGACGGATAAACCACCTCATTTTTTTCTGGACCCGTAACCATCAAAACAACATTATCTGTAGTCTGAAGTTTCTTAACTGCCTGATTTATATCTGCAAGAGTAACAGAAGCTAATCTCGTTTTTATATTTTCATATTGCGTTTCGATACTTTCAAACGGAACTGCTTTCAGGAAATAATTCACCAATTCCTCTGATAATCCGTCACTTTCGAATTTATCTTTATTCTGAAGCATATTTTCGTAAGAACTTAAAACCGCTTCTTTGTTACGATCTAATTCTTTTTGAGTAAATCCATAACGAACTGCTCTTTCGGTTTCAATCATCATTTCTTTGAAACCTTCAAGCGTTTTGTTGTTTTTTGGCGTTACATACAAATAGTAAGAATCTGTCAATCTTGAAACTTCTGAAGTTCCTGTTCCAATTCCTAAAACTGCTGTTTCATTGTTTTGAATGAATTCCTGATAACGTCTATTCATCATATCAGTACAAAGATTATTGATTAAATCTCTTCTGATGGTTTCATAGCTTTTTACTTTATCAAATTCCTTTTTAAAGTATAAAACAACGTTGGTTTCGTTTGCCTCTTTATCTTTTGCCAAAACGTAATTAATACCTTTGTTATTAGGAACCGAAACGTAATAACGTTCAGCCGCATTTTTAGGCATTTCTATAGAAGAAAAAGTTTCAATAATCTTCTTTTCAATCTCTTTCGGATCAATATCACCCACTACAATAACAGCTTGTAAATCTGGACGATACCATTTTTTATAATAATCTCTTAAAACCTGATAATCAAAAGTATTGATCAAATTTAAATCGCCGATAACATCACGTTTTGCATACTTCGAATCTTTGTACAAAACTTTATCTGTTTCCAAACGAAGCCTGAAATCTGAGTTTCTTCTCGTACGCCATTCTTCACGAATTACGCCACGTTCTGCATCGATTTCTGCATCTTTTAAAGAAAGAAAACCAGACCAATCGTGCAATGCCAACAAACAAGAATCAATTAGTTTTGAATCGTTTGCAGGAACGTTACTCAAATTGTAAACGGTTTGATCTTGAGCAGTGTAAGCGTTGATATCTTTACCAAAACTAACACCTTTTTTCTCCAACATATCAATGATTCCTTTTCCTTCAAAGTTTTGTGTACCGTTAAAGGCCATATGTTCTAAGAAATGCGCTAATCCGTTTTGATCGTCATTTTCTAAAATAGCGCCTACATTTTGTGCAAAATAAAAACAGACACGGTCTTTTGGCCATTCGTTATGAAGGACATAATATTTCATTCCGTTTTTTAATTTTCCCGAAACTACTTCTTTGCTCAACGGAACTGTAGTCGAAAACTGAGCAACGCTTTTAAATCCGATGAACAGGACAAAAAGCCAACATTTTGATTGAAAGATTTTCATTTGATATTTTTGTTTTTTGATTATTGGGGTGTTTTTTTTAACACATAGAATCATAGATTTTTGTTTCTCTTGAAAAGGAAATTGAAGAGAAACTCGTTTCTCAACACATAGCTTTGACGTATTTCTATGTTTGTTCAAATAAATGAAATGCCTTTTAAAGCAATCCTAATTCTATGATTCTATGTGTTTAAAAAATTAAACCCAACAATATATTTAGTTATTTTTTGAAATTCCGGACTCCTTCTTGAAGCCAGTTGTAATATCCGTTAATGTCTGGATTATAAGCCGATGGTTTGTTCAGGTCTTTTTCGTTGTGATCCATTAAAACATAATACGGCTGTGCATTGGTTTTGTATTTTAAAATCTGGAGTTCACTCCATTTTTGTCCTGTATATTTTAAGACTTTACCTGTGATTTTAGAAACCACTTGTTCATTTTCTGGTAAAGGTCTTTTGTCATCAACATATAATGAAATCAACACCACATCATTATTTAAAACATTTAAAACTTTAGGATCTGGCCAAACTCTTTCTTCCATTTTACGACAGTTTACACAGGCATAACCAGTAAAATCAATCATTACGGGTTTGTTTACTTTTTTCGCGTAAGCTAAACCTTGATCATAATCATGGAAAGTCGGAATTCCGTTTGGACCACTTTCTGCACCTTCTGGTAAATCGCTTTTTTCTGTATTTTGAGTTACAACATTTCCGAAGCCATTTGGCGATTCGCTGTATTGTTTTGCCGGTGGAAATCCACTAATGTATTGTAACGGAGCGCCCCAAAGTCCTGGAATCATATACACTACAAATGACAGCACAATTATTCCTAAACTCAATCTTCCTACAGAAATATGAGTCGAAGGCGAATCATGCGACAACTGGATTTTTCCAAATAAATAAAAAGCTAATACCGTAAATATGGCAATCCAAATAGCTAGAAATACTTCTCTTTCTAATAAATGCAATTGTAAAACTAAATCGGCGTTGCTTAAGAATTTAAGTGCTAAAGCCAATTCTAAAAAGCCTAAAACTACTTTAACCGAATTCAGCCATCCGCCTGATTTTGGTAACGAATTCATCCAGCCTGGGAAAGCGGCAAACAAAGCAAATGGTAAAGCAATGGCCAATGAAAACCCAAGCATTCCGACAATTGGTGCAATTCCCGCCTGACTTGCCGCCTGAACTAATAAAGTTCCAACAATTGGTCCAGTACAAGAAAATGAAACTACAGCCAATGCCAACGCCATAAAGAAAATTCCAACAGCTCCACCAATTTCCGATTTTTGGTCGATTTTGGTCAACCACGAACTTGGTAAAACAATTTCGAAAGCACCTAAAAATGACAATGCAAAAACCAATAAAAGCAGGAAGAAAACGATATTGAAAACTACGTTTGTAGCTAATGCATTTAAGGCATCTGCACCAAAAATAGCCGTAACCAAACTTCCTAAAATCACATAAATTACGATGATAAAAATGCCGTACATAATGGCGTTTTTAATTCCTGCCGCTTTGGTTTTACTTTGTTTGGTAAAGAAACTAACGGTCATTGGAATCATCGGGAATACACAAGGTGTAAACAAAGCAGCAAGACCTCCTAAAAAGCTGAAGAAAAATAAAGTCCAAAGACTTTCTTCAGGGGCTGTTTTTCCTGAATCAGTTTCTGTTGTCTTTTTTAAACTTTCAGAAGTGTCTTTGCTGACAGTGCTAACAGAATCTGTTGTGTTGTTTGTGGTATCCTGTTTAGTGATTGATTCGTCTTGTGCAGGCAAATCTGTATTTTTTTCTTCTGTTACGGCAACTGCTGTATCTTCGTTTTTAACCGGTGTATCTGATTTTTTAAAAGTAAATTTTACTTCTTTTTCTCCTGGAGGCAAACAGCTGTTATCATTACAAACCATAAAAAATATGGTCGCATTGATCGTAAAAGCTTCGTTTGTTTTTCTTTCTATATTCTGTGTAAAAACTGCTTTATCTGCAAAGTATTTAATTCGCATATTAAAAACAGGATCGTCTACTTCATGTCCCGCAGGCTCAACTACAGAACCGATTGTTTTGTAGTTTTTAGACTTCGGAAAAGTAAAACTTGTTGGTGCTGGTCCGCCAGATGGAACATTTTGAGAATAAATATGCCAGCTTTTATCAATTTTGGCAATTATACTCAAAGTATATTTGTTCTCTCCTATTTCTTTTACGGATGTTGTAAACGAAACTGGATCGTAAATTTGGGCAGTGAGGTTAGTTATCGCAAAGAAAAATGCGATAAAAAGGACTATTTTTTTCATGATGTTAGAATGAAATACTACAATTGAAAAATTGCGATGATTTTAATCTTTGTCAAAGTTTAAAACTTTGACAAAGATGTAGTTGTCATCATTTTTTATATCGACTCAAAATCCATTTTGAAATATCTGCCAGCACTTCTTCGGCAAAAACTTCATCAATTTCTTTGGCTTCATTTTGCGTACAAGTTTTACAATGCTGATACATGTGATTCAAATTTGGATAAATCTTTGTCGTTAGATCTTTTGTTCCCAGATATTTTTTGAACGAATCAATGTTTTCAACAGCTGGAACTTGAATATCTTTATCACCGTTTGCTATATATACTGGAATTGTAATTTTTGGCAGATAATTTTCTGGTTTGTAATGAATCGTGTAACGATACCATTTTCTGTCGGCATCTTTTCCGTAACGGTATAAGAAAGTCTGATCACGTCCGTCTAATAATTGCACTTCTTTTAAAGTTGTCGAATCCTGTTTTTGCATCCATTCTTTCAGCTTTACTTCCATCGCTGGCTGCGCTGATTCTCCGTCTTTGGTGTTGTACACAATGTTAAACATGATGTTGTACATTTCCATTTGTTTTGCAACTACTTTATCCGAGAATTTATAACTTTTTAGAATTGCTGTATTTTGAAGATTCAACATTTCTAGTCCGCTTACTCCAACTCCAGATAAACTGATCATGAATTTTACGTCTTTGTTTCTTGAACTCACAATTGAGGCAATCATACCGCCTTCGCTGTGGCCAATTAATCCGATATACGATGGATCAATGTTTTTATCTTTTTTTAGGTAAGCAATTTCTTCCTCAATATCATTTGCAAAATCGCCAGTTGTAGCGTTTTGAAAATCTCCAGTTGTTTTACCAATTCCTCTATCATCAACACGTAAAGAAGCAATTCCGTTTTTAGCCAAATGATCTGCTAAAACGGTGAAAAATTCTCTTCCCATATACGTATAATTACGATCGTGCTGTCCCGTTCCCGAAATTAAAATCGCTAATGGATATTTCTTTTTCCCTTGCGGAATGGTCAATGTTCCTCCGTAAGTCAGTTTGGTGTTTTTTCCTAAAAACGTCATATCAATAACTTGGTACGGATACGGTTTCTTAGGATGCTGTGAAAAGAATAAAGGTTCAATACTGCTTTGTTTCTTTAGTACAAGCGAAATATTAGGAAACGAATAATTGTTGAAAATTCCCGAAATTGCTGTTTTATCGGCATTGTACTTTCCTTTAAAAACAAAACCATACATTTCATTTTTAAAGAAAACACTATCCTTTTCTTTCTTAATTCCAACCTTAATAGAATCATAAGACATTTCTGGAATACTCAACAAAAGCGAGTCTTTTTTGCTGTCAAAATCCCCCGTGATTATTAAGCGGGAAGAATGGTATTGCCCCTGCCAGATGGTTTGAGAAAAACCAATCTGACAGCACAATACTAAAATACTGAGATATAAAAAATGAAAAATTTTCATTACTTAACCTTTATTAACTAAATTATTTATTCTCAGATTTTAAATATTCAACGATGATCGAAATTTCGTCAGCCAATTCGCTTGGGCTTCCAAAATAACCATTCGACATCCATCTTAATTTTCCGTTCTGATCGATAATCATTTTTTCTGGAATTCCAGAGAAATGAAATGCTTTTGAATACTTGTCATAAACAGCATCAAATTTTCCTGTTTTTGGATTTTTGCTATCGTACAAAATTGTAAAATCAAATCCTTTTTCTTTGATGAAAGCCTGAGTCTGCGCTTTAAAGTCTTTGATGTATTCCATTGTATCCACAAAATAGAATTTTACATTCTGATCTTCTTTGTATTTATTTACTGCCATATTCATTCCTGGCATTGCATTTTTACAAGGTCCGCACCACATTGCCCAGAAATCAAGAACCACAATTTTACCTTTTTGATCCGCTAATTTTACTTTTCCACCACGGCTGCTTTCCATTTCAAATCCGTCAATTGGAAGATTGATCAATTCTGAAATTAATTTCTTTTTGTGCTCTTCGTTTGTTTCTGATTTTAAAGAATGGAAATAAGTATCAAAATCTGCTTCTTTTTTTCCTTCTTTTACAAATAAATCTTTGAAAGTTGCAATAGATGTTGGCGTGATTTTGTTTGCTTTTGCAGCTGAAATTAGGTAAGCTTTTCCTTCAGCCGTTTTTCCTTCTCTTAAAAGCATTCTTGAATACACTTCATTGTATTGTGCATCTTCAAACTTCATAAGTGGTTTGATTTTCTCTAAATATTTTTTAGATAAATCATAGTTTTTGAAAATTTCTAAAAGTTTAGCATAAGTAAAATATTCTCTTGCAGCATTTTGCAACGCTTGAGCCTGCCATTCTTTTAAAGATAATTTTCCAACATACTCTTTTGGTACAAATGCTTCTCTGCTTTCCATTTCAGGAATAATTACATCTGCATATTTTTTCAATGTTTCCAATGATGTTTTTTCAGTTCCTTCTTGATCTCTGTCAAAAGGAATTGAAATTAAATGCCAAGCATAATCAACTAAAATATTGTAAGAAACATTTTTTACACTATTGATTGCATAGCTGTAATCTTTGTTTTTTACGATATAGTTGTAAGCAATTCCTTTAAACATTTTATCATAAAACAAACCTTCTGTATCTGTATTTACATCAAGAAATTTGCTTTGCGGAAAGTTTTTCTCAAAAGCATTGTACAGGGCTACTTTCTTATTGAAATCGGCTTCATTAAAAATCTTTCTAATTTCAAGATCACGTGCTAAAACTCCGTTTGGATATTTTTTCAATAAAACATTTTGAACAGAATCTGCAAAAACTTTATGTTCTGGTGTCAATAAAGCAATCGTTTTCTGGATGTTGTATTGTGTTGCATTATCTAAATCTTTTCCACCTAAAACAAAACGAACTTCTCTTTTAATCAGTTTTGGCTGTGGTTCACCAGTTTCAAGTTGTTTCAATTTTGAACCTTCATAAAACACATGCGTACGGCTTTCAGGGTGATATTTCAATTCATTATTAATCCAAAACAAAGAAACTTCTTTTTTGATGTAAGCACTGTCATGAACAATATTCGGCACTTGATCTTGCAAATCTGGACTTCTCAAAAATCCCCATCCTACATAAGAACCAAGACTTTTTTCTAAAATCCAAGAATAGGTCATTTTTTCTCCATTATCTTTGATAGTATCCGATTTAAAAACACAGGTAATAAAAGCTGCTTTGTCTGAAAGCTTCATTTTAGTCTGCCATTTTTTATCTCCAGCCGATTTTAAAGTAATATCGTCTGCAAGCCATCTAAAATTATCGTAAGTATAAACAACACCTTCAACATGTTTTGCATTTGCTAACGGAGTGCCTGCAGCATTGTAAGTAATTGTAATTTCTTCACCAGCATTTGGATGTTCTGGCGTTAGAAGAAACTTTTGTTCGCTGGTTTGAGCCAATAAAGTACTAGTGATACCAAAAAAGAATAGTACCAATTTGAAATTTTTCATATTGTTTGTTTTTTGAAATTTAGTGCACTCAAAAAAATGAGTGCACTTTTATGATTAATCTAATTATGGATTTTGCTGCAAGTTTGGAGCGTATTCAAAATAAATTGGAGCAAAAGGTAATTGATAACGATCGCTGTTTGGCGCTAATGTAAAGGTTTGTCCTGCAAAAGTATGTGTAATGGTTTTGGCAAATTCAGGTTCTTTATTTAATCGTTTCAAATCAAACCATCTAAAACCGCCCGTTCCCATTAATTCTCTTCTTCTTTCTGCCAATACTTTGATTAAAGCATCTTTGCTGTCTATTGCTGTCATAGGCACATATTGTGCTGCTCTAAATCTTTTTTGTCTTAATTTATTGATTTCAGCCATTGCTAGATCGCCAGAACCTGCTCTTGCCTGACACTCTGCTTTTATAAGCATCATTTCTGGTACCGTTGGACCTGCGTTTCTACTTTCTCCTGTTAAACCTTCTTTAGCATAAGATCTTCCTATTGTGTAGTCAGAACTAAAACTGCTTGATGGCTGGGTAAACAATACGTAACGCAAATCGTTTGTATCAAACGTATTGATCAACTCATTACTTAATGATAGGATTTGTGGTGCATAAGAAAGAGAACTGTATCCGTTCCATTTTGATAAAATTAACTCTGAATCAAATCTTCTAGTTGGAAAAGCACTAAACTCAAAATCTTCAAGATTATTTAACGTACTTTGAATCGCCAATGCTTTTTCTGCATTTTCTAAAGCCAAAGGATAATTACGCATATATAAATAGGTTCTTGCTAAAAGTGCATAAGCAGAAGCTCTGGAAGGAAATGCAACGTTGGTACCTGAATTAATTGGTTTTAATCCTGAATTCACTGCATCATTCAAATCGCTAAGAATAATATCGTATGCATTCTGAACAGAAGTTCTTTTGATATCATCTGATACAGTCGGAGTTGTAAAAAGTACAATTCCAGGATCTGTAGCAGCAGTTGTCGCATCATAAGCTTTTCCAAAAGTATTTACTAATGTCAGAAAGATGAAAGCACGGTGTACTTGTGCTTCTCCCTTTATCGCAAGTTTTTCAGCTTCGGTTCCATTTTTACTTTTCATTACTTCATTGATCACAATATTCACATTATATAGTGCACTATACAAACTATTCATATTATAATCTAATTCACCATCAAGATAAATTTGATCCGACCATTTATACAAATTAACAAAAGGACGATAGTAATCTGAAGCCCCTAGTGCTGTAGTCTGAGCGTCATTTTGAAAGCTTATATCATCTGATGCCACATCAACAGCACCATAGCTAATATCATATACATATGAATTTTGCAATAGATATCTATAATTTTCAGTTTCTTCGGGAATTAATCTGCCCTCAGTTTTAATATCAACGTAGTTATCACAGCCCAAAACAATTGCCCCTAAGGCTATTATTGTGATGTATTTTAAATATTTTTTCATCTTCAAAAAATTAAAAATTAACATTAAAACCAATTGAGTACATAGCCATTGCAGGCAGTTTCATATTAGTCCCTGTGTAAGGTAAAAAGTCAGGATCTAAACCGTCTTTATTTTTTCTCCAGAAGAAACCAAGATTTCTAGCAGTAAAAGTTATAGAAGCACCTGTTATAGAACCTCTATTAATCAAGTCTTTCAAATCATATTTAAGTGAAAGCTCTCTAAAACGAATATGATCTCCTTCTACAATCTGGTCTTCTCCAAACATATATCGCACGTAACTTAAACCTGTCGAACCTACAATTCCAGGCACTGACGTAGTGGCCTCATCACCTGGGTTCCTCCATCTTTTATCTATATCTGTATTTAAATCGTATCGGCTAAATCTTCCTGATCTGTCTACATAATTTCCGTAAGTTGGCTTAAAGAATACGTAATCAAACTTGTAGGTTGCTAAAATGTATAACGATAATTTTTTATAAGTAAAGGTGTGATTGAAACTACCGAAATAAGAAGGAATATTAGTTCCCATATACTTCATATCTTCAATATCTTTTAGAGAAGTAAAAGAATTCACAATGTTACCAGACTTATCGTAAACCTGTGTTCTACCCGTTGCATCTAATCCTGCTGATCTAAAAGCAAATATACTGTTCAATGGATAACCTTCAACTGGCGGTGTCGTTCCAGCACCGTTTAAATATTGACTGTAATTTTGAAAACGAGAATCTGTTACTTCTGAAGTATTGTAAGAAACTACAAGACCTGCATTCCACGAAAAATCCTCTGTTTTAAGAATAGTTCCATTTAAACTTAAATCAACTCCATTTCCTTCTATTGTTGCTGCATTTTGTTTTAATGAGTTATTTTGAACACCATAAAATGGAGAAATCGGGAAGTCTACAATTAAATCTTTACTATTCTTTTTATAATATTCTATTGTACCTCCTAATCTATTATTTAGGATAGAAAAATCTATTCCTAAGTTTAATATTGCCGTTTTTTCCCAACGTAAATTAGGATTTGCCGGAGCAGTAACAAACGCATATGGTAATTGTGAAAAAGTATCTAAATTACTCAAACTGATGTTTGTAAAAGGAAAAACATCCAAATTGATATTCCCATTATAACCGTAACTAGCTCTCAAACTTAAACTGTTAAACAAGTTACTGTCTTTTAGAAAAGATTCTTCTTTAACATTCCATTTTGCTCCTGTAGACCAAAGCGGCGTTCTTCTTAGTCTTTTATCTACTCCAAAATTATTGTAATCATCTAAACGCGCACTTCCAGTAAGTGTATATTTATTTTTAAACGTATAACCTGCATTTGCGTAGTACGATAAAAATCTTCTGCGAACATCTTTATGCTCGTTACCATAATTTACTGTATAGTTATATCCATTTACATCAATGTAATTTTGCGACGGAAGATCTACAGAAGTTTGAGTTTTCGGATTATAGCCAAACAATGTTCTGCTATCTACAGTTTCTCTTGTTTCTCTGGCTTCAATACCTGCCATTGCATTAATCAAATGGTCCTGAGCAATAATACCATCATAATTTAATTGTCCTCTTACTGTATAACTGCTAGCTCCAAATTCATTATTCTGATAAATTCCTCCTTTTGGAATACCATATACCAAATCACCATTACTATTTCTTGATGTAGCAGAGTTAATTCTATCACGTGTGTAAAATGTATTTTCATTGTACATATTATCATTTGATGTACGTCCATTTTCTATAGAATAAGTACCTACGGCATCTAAACCTTTTAATAAAGGAGCTGTAGCAGAGATTGTTGCTCCAAAATTTAGTTCATTTGATGAATTGTCTAAATTATTTAATTCATCAACATAATTGTAAGTCCATGGTAAATAACCGGCTTGTTCCAATGGAATAGTCTGTCCACTGTAATAACGTTGATAGTAATTTACTGATTTCCCATCATCTCCAACAATTTGATTGTATGGCAATAAGGTATTTTGATTAATCCCTAATGGACTAAGTCCTAAACCGTTTGCATTGTATTTAAAGATCGATCCTCTTAAGCTTGTTGACATTTTCAGATAATTGAAAAGCTTAAAATCTTGATTAGATAACAAAGTTAAACGTTGTCCGTTAGCTCCTTTTGCCTGAGTCTCTTCTTTAGAATAAGATCCTGACATAAAATAAGAATAATCATTTTCTGCACCACTAAACGATAAATTGTAATTTTGGGTAGTTGCTGCTTGAAGTAAATACTGCTCTGCTTGCCCGTAAGTATTACGATTACGTAAAACATCTAGACCAGCATTTTTTTCAGCTTCAGAGATAGTACCACGTTTGTATTGAAACATCAATTCAAGTCCTTGACTAATAGGAGGTGCTAGCGTATAGGTGATACTTGCTGGATCTGTAATTAAATTTTTATCTACAAATTCTTGTTCTAAATTTAAAACTTGAGACGAATTCATCAATGGTAATTTTGATAAAGAAGGTTTCATAGAAAAACCATAATTTTGAGAAAAGTTAATTCTCGTTTGCCCTTGTTTACCTTTTTTTGTATCAATTACCATTACTCCATTTGCTGCTCTCGCACCATAGATAGAAGCCGACGCAGCATCTTTTAGAAACGTAATTTTTTCAATATCATTTGGATTTATCGTTCTGATATCCAGTTCTGTTGGCGTTCCATCTAATACAATTAAAGGCATTGCATTAGTTTCCAGCGTAGATTTACCTCTAATGGCAACATTATAGCTTGATCTTCCTTGCCCATCTCCATAAGTAGTTCCGTATACAAAAGTATTATCAGAATCTAAAATATTCAATTGCAAACCTGCTACCTGCCCTTCTAATCTGTGAAGCACATTATTTACTGGTACTTTTTCTAATTCTTTAGCTGTAATTGCTACGAAAGATCCAGTAGAACGTTCTCTGTCGATTTTTTGGTAACCTGTTGAAACGATTTTAACTTCATCCAATTTGCTTACATCCTCTAACAAAATTGGATTAATGATCAAGCTGTCAGAAACGGTTACTTCTGATTTTTTATATCCTAAATATTCAAAAACAAGAACGTCTCCTTTTTTAGCCATGATTTCGTAAGAACCATCAAAGTTGGTAATGGCACTTTTTCTAGTACCTTTTACCCAGACTGTAGCACCAATTAAAAATTCTTTTTTAGCATTGGTTACCACTCCTTTAATTTTCACATCTTCATCTACTGCAGCAACTGTTGCTGTTCCAATATTGGCTTTTGTATTTAATGCAATAACAATCAATTTGTTATTTACGAATTCTGCTTTATAGTTATCACCTATTAACTCTTTGATAACTGCCATGACATCAGCATTGTTTACTGCTATATTTACTCTTCTCTGTGCGTCAAAAACATCATCACTGTAGAAAAACTCAACATTGGTTTTTCTCGTAATTGTTTTTAAAACATTCGATACTGACTGGTTTCTCGCGTTTATGCTTACTTTTTGGGAATAGGCAAAGGCAACTACGTTAAAAAGAAATATGGTTAATATTAGGGATTTCTTCATAAGGTCAAGAAATTTATCCCAAAGCGCGGATTTTACCCCACAATCTTTTGCGGATAGGTTTTTTTTCATACTTTTAAATGTTTTGGTTGGTTAATTGATTTCGAACTCTTTTTGTCGACTGAACAAATACTCGCCGGGAAATACTGCAATATTTTCCGGTTTTCTTTTTTACTTACTTACGGTTACTTCATACGTTTGGTTTACTTTGGTTATTTTATATTTAACATTGGATGATTTACTAATAATATCTAGAAAATGATCAATAGGTTCGTCTTTTAAAACGATTCCCGTAAACTTAATCTGCTCTAATGCTTTTTGTTCGAACTTCACATTAAAGTTGTACCATCTTGCCATTTTAGTCAAAATGTTTTTCAGATTTTCGTTTTCGAAATAAAACTTGCCGTCTTTCCAAGCTGTATAAACAGATGGATCAACATCTACAACTCTTAAACCAGCATTTCTAGAACGAGCTTGTTGTCCTGGATTTAAAACGACTGTTTGATTATCTTCAGAAACTTTTACTTTTCCTTCAGCAAGAGTCGTTTCAAAATTTTTGTCTTCTTCGTAAGCGCTCACATTAAAATGAGTTCCTAAAACAGTTACGTTTCCAGATTTAGTTTTTACTGTAAATGGAGCCTTCGGATCTTTACTTACTTCAAAGTAAGCTTCTCCTTCTAAAGTCACATTACGTGTATTTCCACTAAATTCAACAGGATATTTTAAAGTAGATTTTGAATTCAGCCAAACTTTAGTTCCATCAGAAAGATTAACAGCATAAATACCACCAACTGGAACAATCAAACTATTTTCTCCTGTAGAAACTTTTCCGTTTAATGCTTTTGCGTCGTAAACCAAAACTTGATTTACATTAGAAATTACTCCATTTTTAGAAACAATTTTTTCTTTTTTAGGTTCTAAAGAAACAACCGTTCCGTCTGCCAAAACCAAGGTCGGATGATTGTATTGTGGCTCAATGCTTTTTACCACTACTTCTTCCTTTTTTGGCTCTCCAGTTTTATTCATATAAAAGAAAACAGAAGAGATTCCAGCTAAGAAAACTAAAATTGCGGCATATCTCCATACTTTTCTATAATTGAAAAGCGAAATTACAGGCGAATCTTCAAAATAAAGTTTTTCCTTAATTCTTTCGAAAGCTGCATCAGTATTGACCGCATTATAAAATCTTTCTTTTCCCTTTAAAGTTTCTAAATCAATAACTTTCTGATAATATTCTTGATTTTCGGGTACAGAAAGCCACTCTTGCAAAAGAGCATTTTCTTCAATCGATAATTCTCCCGTAAGCAGTTCTTTTCTTATGAGAGCAGCGATTACAAATTCTTTCTTTCCTTGGGACATATTTTTTGATATTAAGTGTCGGTTATTAACAGTTTAAGTAAATGTTATATAACTAAGAGTACGAAACATCAAAAATGGGTGGAAGGTTTTTTGATTTTTTTTAAAGAAAAAGCAAAATAAATAAAAGTTCGGAGTGATTTTTAAGTTTTTCCTTCAATAATTCTATAGCGCGGGCGCGTTGTGACTTAACTGTATTAATAGAAATATTAAGCTGTTCGGCAATATCTTTGTATTTCATTCCTTCTAAACAAGAAAGTTCAAAAACTTCTTTACATTTTTCAGGCAACGAATTTAAAGCATCAATTAAATCAGAATATAATTCTTCTTCCAGAATATTAAAATCAAATTCTGCAGTTTCATCAGAAAGTTTATGGTCGAGTTCTACCACTTTTTGTTCTTTCTTCAAAGCCAATAAAGAACCGTTTCGAACCATGGTGTAGAGATACGATTTTACGTCATTTATCTTTTCAAACTTAACACGGTTTTCCCAAAGTTGCAACATTACGTTTTCGACAACTTCTTCGGCCAAGAAATTATCTTTTACAAAGTTTAAACTATAGCTCACAAGCCTTGGATACAAAGAATAAAATAGTTCTTTGTAGTAAGCTTCATCAATTCTAATATTTCCTTGTTCTGAGCTAATCTTTGTCTTCCTTTATTTGCGCAAATATAAATTTTATATCAACAAAACATCATTTTTACAAAATAATTATCATCAAATTCCTTAAAGCACTGCAAAAAAGTAAGAATAAAATGCTTTTTTGGTTTCAAGTCATATAATTCTCAAATTCTGAAAAATGGTTTATACTAAATATACGTAATAATTTGATTTTTGTTTTTATAATAAAATCTAAATTTCCTTGGTTCTCATTTTTGAAATAGAAATCAGGATAACAGACAAAACCACAAAAGCAATTAAAACAAAAGTCCCGTTTATAAGAGCCGTTTTAAAACCTAATTTAGTTACATCAATAAAAGGATAAGGATAAAAATCCGTCATTATTCCGTGAAACAAAGTGTAAATGATATATATAATCGGATAAATCAGCCAAAATAAAATCACCTTAAAAGAAATTTTTCCTGGACTAACAAAAGCGATCCAATAAAAGAAAAACAAAACTGGAACAACAGTATGAAATATCTCACTCACAATAAGATGATGTCCTTTTAAATCAACAAGAGAACGAAGAAGCAGATTGAAAACCATTCCGACAATTAAAATATAAACCGTAATTGCAGTAATAGTGGTACACTTTTTAAAAAAGGAATTCAATTTACATTTTCCTCCAAATAATAGCAATGCGCTACAAATGAAAACTATTGTATTTGTAAGAATAGTAAAGAAGCTAAAAAAACGAACGGCTGCACTGAAGAAAGTAAATTCAGAACCTTTTAATAGAAGATAAAACTGTACGGGTAAAGCATATAACTCGAGGGCAAAAATGATACCCAGCAAAATTTCCCCTTTTATTGTTGTGGTATTTTCTTTTTCCATAGTGTACTAAAGTCAGTTCACTAAAATAAGGATTTTTATTCTAATTTCACATCACCCTTTTTTGCTTTTCGCTTTCTGTAATTGTCTTTTCAAGTCTTGAAAACTGCGTCTTTTCCTGCTTCGCACTCATAATCCAATGAATCATCACTTTCTTGTAAGATGGTGCTTGTTTCTCAAAAAACTCCCAAGCTATCTTGTTCCTTTTAAATTGCTTTTCATAAGCTTCTAAAAGTGGAACAGGTTCTGTTTCGTGTGAATAAATTTTAGATTTATTTTCTGTTCTAAAACTAAATGCTTTTAAACCTGCTTCAGTCATTAAACCTACTTTGGTTAAATCTTCTATTTTTTGAATATTGATAGCGCTCCAAATACTGGAAGTTTTTCTTGGTGTAAAACGAATCGTATAACTGTCTTTATCAATAGATTTTCGAACACCATCAATCCAACCAAAACAAAGCGCCTGATCTACAGATTCTGACCAACTCATAGACGGCTTTTTAGTTGTCACTTTATAAAAACCAACCAAAAGTTCTTTTTCTTTCTGATGATTTTTTTCTAGCCATTTTCTAAAGTCTTTCTGATCTGCAAAGAATGTAGGTGTCATTTTGTTTTTTTATAAATATATAAAGAATCTCGCAAAGTCGCTAAGACGACAAAGTTTAAATAAAATAAACCATATAAGTTATATAAGTTCAATTAAGCTAAAACTTAAATTACTTACATAACTTATATGGTTCAAAAAATTTTGCCTCTTAGCGAGCAATAAGTCTATTTACTTTTGAATTTATAGATTAAGTATCACAAGTAACATGATCCCAATCTTGATCCATATAATGAATCAGCCAATTGAGTGCATATTGTCTTTCGTAAACAATTCCAGGATTAATGCCTTCAATTTGATTTCCTTTAATTCTTTCGTCCACACAAGCCCAATTGTATCGGTAATACAAATCGGCTGCGTCTAAAATTTCATTTTTAGAGCGAACTTCGTTCACCGCATTTATAAAATCAAAAGGATCTTTATCTTTTCCAACAGGATAATTTTCTGAACTGATATTTTCCAGATTGCAAAACTCGTTTGGAAAATCAAGCGTATCAACTTTTTTCAAAGCCCACATCAAAGTCCAAATTCCTTCGCATTTCCATGTTTCATACATTTTTCTGTCATCTGTTGGATTTGCTAAAAACTCTTTTTCGCCTTCTGTTACAAATTCCCACAGTTTATAATTCTGTAAATAATCAACAGCTTCTTCAGGTGAAATACTATTAAAAGCCACCAAATTCGTTACAGCCAAAACACTCACTCTTTCAGCTATTTCTTTTGCCGATCGAATTGTAGTTTCTCTTTCCGATTCAACACAAGGCAAATGTTTGTTGATTTTAATATTTTCTCTTTCAAGAATTACTTCATTTTTAGCTTTTCTTTCTATTTGATCTTCATCTAATTCATTCTGATCACCGTCAAAATATTCTGAATTGATATGAACTTCTAAATTATCAATTTCACATTTTCCGTCTGTATCAATAATCAGATTTAGATCTTTATCCAAAAAATGCTGCGTTTCAGATTTGCTTATTATAGTTTTCGGCTGAACAAATAAAACAGCATCAAATTCCTTTGCAAGATCGGCTATTATACCATCTAATTCTTTCAATTCTCCTTTGTCTTCACGAATCGAAAATTCAGAATTCAGCGTTTGTATTTTATGAAGAAATAATCCTTTTACCTTCTCATTTTCAGTCGGCAACGAATCAACAAAACCATACAAACCTTTTAAATTAGCTGTTAAATCAGAATCGTCTACTTGCGGAATTTGATAAGAAGGAACAGCTCTTTCTCTGTAGAAAATAGTTACTTTTTTAGACGGACTTAAGATTCCTCCTTTTACTTCAAACTCTAAGTTTTCACCATCAGTAGAAAAAACTCCTTTAGGAACATGAGAAAGAAATATTTGTTTGATTTTTTCCAGTCCTAAATGATGCGAATAAATTGTACAAGTCATTTTACGGCTTTTAAATTATTTAGGCTAATATAGGTTTAATTTTACAAAATCTATAAAAAATACTTGAAAGCATATTGTTAAAAATCTCGCAAAGACACAAAGATTATACAAAAAAATTAAACCATATAAGTTATGTCAATTAAGCTAAAACTTAAATTACTTACATAACTTATATGGTTAAAAAAAACTTTGCGT
>NZ_DASWYK010000125.1:0-2118 GCF_036405015.1 Flavobacterium sp.
GCCACAGATTAAAAGGATTAACACAGATTTTTTTTTAAATTTAAATAATATATCTTTTATGTTGAAGAGATTTTGTTTGAAAATTAACTAACAATCCAACTTCTGAACTTGATAATTTTATATAATTTAAAATTTGTGCAATGTGCTCACTTGAAAACTCTTTAATAGCTTTTACCTCTAAAATGATGTCTTTATTAATTACAAAATCAGCATAAAATTTATGAGGTAAAACTTTTCCTTTGTATTCAATTGAATATTCTTTTTCTCTTTCAAAAGGAACATTATTTTCTTTAAATTCTACTTCAAGAGCATCTTTGTAAATCACTTCTAATAAACCTGGGCCAAGATTTCGATGCACTTCCATGCAAATTCCGATAATCTTATAAGTTTCTTCTTCTCTATAATGTTGCATAAATTTTAATTTTTCATCACAATTTAAAAGTAAGAAAAATATTAAAAAAAATCTTTTTAATCCTTTTAATCTGTGGCAAAAAAAAATTAATTCATGCTACTTAAACCAACAGCTTCGCCTTTTAAAGTTCCACTAGTACAGCTTGTGATTTTTACGTTTACGAAATCTCCAATTTTGTAATTTTCTTTTGGGAAAACAACCGTAATACTCTGAGAGTTTCTTCCTGAAAACTCATCTTTAGATTTCTTAGAAACTTTTTCCACTAAAACTTCAACTGTTTTTCCGACGAATTCTTCACTTCTAAACCAAGCATGTTTTTGCTGTAAATCAACAATTTCTTGTAATCGTCTCGCTTTGGTTTCTTCCTCCACATCATCTTTCATTTTTCTTCCAGCAAGAGTTCCAGGACGTTCAGAATACGAGTACATATAACCAAAGTTATATTTTACGTATTCCATTAAACTCATCGTGTCTTGGTGATCTTCTTCGGTTTCTGTTGGGAATCCAGCGATCATATCTTGCGAAATCGAAGCATCTGGAACAATTGCTCTAATTTTATCAATTAAAGCCATATATTCTTCACGAGAATGCAGACGATTCATTTCTTTTAAAATTCTATTGCTTCCAGACTGAACTGGCAAGTGAATATGTTTACAGATATTTGGATATTTCGCCATAACATGCAAAATACTCTCATGCATATCCTGCGGATTCGAAGTTGAAAAACGAATACGCATTTTAGGAAAACCAACTGCAACCATTTCAAGCAATTGATCAAAATCGACAGCAGTTGCTTTTTGCATTTCAGAAGCATTTACAAAATCCTTTTTCAAGCCACCTCCGTACCAAAGGTAACTGTCAACGTTTTGTCCAAGAAGTGTTATTTCTTTAAAACCTTTGCTCCATAAATCCTGAATTTCGGCCATGATACTTTGTGGTTCACGGCTTCTTTCACGTCCACGTGTAAAAGGCACTACGCAGAAAGTACACATATTATCGCAACCACGAGTGATAGAAACCAAAGCTGTGATTCCGTTACTCATCAAACGAACAGGCGAAATATCTCCGTATGTTTCTTCTTTTGATAAGATTACATTGATGGCGTCGCGACCTTCTTCAACTTCTGCTAATAAATTCGGAAGATCTTTATAAGCATCTGGACCAACAACAAGGTCAACGATTTTTTCTTCTTCTAAAAATTGACTTTTCAAACGTTCTGCCATACAGCCTAAAACGCCTACTTTCATTTTTGGATTAGTACGTTTTACTGCGTTGTATTTTTCAAGACGTTTACGAATCGTTTGTTCCGCCTTGTCACGGATTGAGCAAGTGTTAACCAAAACCAAATCAGCTTCTTCTAAAACTGAAGTTGTGTTATATCCTCCGTCAGATAAAATGGAAGCTACGACTTCACTGTCCGAAAAATTCATCGCACAGCCGTAACTTTCTATAAATAGTTTTTTAGTATTCTCAGGTTTATTTTCTAAAACAAGACTTTCGCCCTGTTTGCTTTCTTCAATAATCTTTTCCATTGTAAAAATTCAAAGTGCAAAGATAGGGGAATTGTGCGGAATATGACAAGATGGCAGAAAAGAATTTTAGATTTCTGATTTTAGATTGCAGATTGAATATGAAACAAAAAAAGCGCAGCTTTTTTTGAGCAAAATCTAAAATCTAAAATCTAAAATCTAAAATCTAAAATCTAA
>NZ_DASWYK010000126.1:0-5714 GCF_036405015.1 Flavobacterium sp.
AATTTAAATGAACTTATATTACTTATATGGTTCAATAAAATTTGATTTTTAATATTGCTATTGCCATTGAAAATAGATTTTTGCCAAAGCCATTTAAAAAAGCGAACTTTGTACTTCAATATTACTTTATGAATTCTGCACAGTTTTACGGCACCTTACAAAAACGATTTCCTTTTGCACCAACTTACAAACAGGATATTTTTTTTCAGAAAATAGCAATCTTTCTAACCGAACCTCAAAATGATACGATTTTCGTTTTAAAAGGATATGCCGGAACGGGAAAAACAACCGTTATTTCTACTATTGTTAATAATCTTGGTGATATTAATAAAAAATATGTGCTGCTGGCTCCAACGGGACGTGCGGCAAAAGTAATTGCCAATTATTCAAATAATCCAGCTTTTACAATTCATAAAAAAATCTATTTTCCGAAGAAATCTTCTGGAGGTGGAGTAGCTTTTACCAAACAAGTCAACAAACATAAAAACACCATTTTTATTGTCGATGAGGCTTCTATGATTTCAGACAGCACTTTAGACAGCGGTTCACTTTTAGATGATTTAATCAATTACGTGTATTCGGGAAACAATTGTAAAATGATTCTTTTGGGAGATACAGCACAGCTTCCTCCGGTAAATTTAGATATTAGTCCAGCGCTTGATATTCAGACTTTAGGAATTCACTACGACAAAGAAATCGAACATATCGAATTGGACGAAGTAATGCGTCAGGAAGAAAGTTCGGGAATTTTATACAATGCCACAGAATTACGTGAATTGCTGAAAGAAAGCTTTATAACCGAATTCAAATTCAATGTCAAGAAGTTTAAAGACATCGTTCGGCTGACAGATGGTTATGATATTCAGGATGCAATAAATACGGCTTATAGCAATTATAGCATTGAAGATACTGCTTTTATTGTTCGTTCTAACAAACGTGCGAATCAATACAATGAGCAAATCAGAAGCCGAATTTTGTTTAAAGAAAGCGAACTTTCGGTTGGTGATTTCCTGATGGTGGTAAAAAACAATTATTTCTGGTTGAAAGAAACCGACGAAGCTGGATTTATTGCCAATGGCGATATAATCGAAGTTTTGGAACTTTTCGGAATTAAAGAGTTATACGGATTTAAGTTTGCGAAAGTAAAAATAAGAATGGTCGATTATCCAGAACAAAAGCCTTTTGAGACGGTTTTGATTTTGGATACTTTAACAAGCGAATCGCCTTCATTAACCTATGAAGAATCTAATCGTTTGTATGAAGAAGTGATGAAAGATTATGAAGAGGAACCAACCAAATACAAAAGATTTCAGAAGGTAAAAGAAAACGAATATTTTAACGGATTACAGGTAAAGTTCTCTTATGCGATAACCTGTCATAAATCGCAGGGAGGACAATGGAATACTGTTTTTATTGAACAGCCATTTCTTCCAAATGGTATTGATACCGACTATATCCGATGGCTTTACACCGCTATGACGCGTGCTAAAAATAAGCTATATTTGATTGGATTTAAAGACGAAAGTTTCGAAGATTAAATTTAAAATCAAAGATTAAAATGATTCTCAGAGTTTTTTGAATTGAGTAGAAAAAGTTTTTTAGAAAAATCCTTTTTAATCTGTGGTAAAATAATATTTAAATGACATTTCTAAACGACTTACATTTGATTTGATCTATGTTTTTTGAATACATAAAATGCTAGTTTTTTTAAAATCAAGGTTTTGACAAGAATGTCGTTAAAATGTCGCAAATAAACCGTTATCAAAATGAACTTTTCAAAAGTAGTTTTGTCCAAACAATAAATCAAAATTGATCATGAACGAAATTGGAAAGAAAATTAAGGAAATCCGAAAGAAAAAAGGTTTGTCTCAAGAAGAGTTAGCTGAGTCTTCAAAAGTAAATTTAAGAACAATTCAGCGTATTGAAAATGATGAAAATGAACCACGCGGGAAGACCGTGAATCTCATTTGTGAAGTTTTGGAAATTAATGCTGAAGATCTTTTGGATTATGGGAAATATGAAGACAAGAATTATATGATCGTTTTTCATCTTTCAGTATTAGTGTTTCTTGCAATTCCCGTTGGAAACATCATTTTGCCTCTTATTTTATGGATTACCAAAAAAGATAAAATCATTGGACTGAAAGAAATAGGAGCGAATCTACTGAACTTTCAAATAGTTTGGACGATTTTTACTTTCATCACAATAACAGTTTATGCTATTTCTAAAATTATGCATTACGGTCAATATTCAATATTGTTTTATCTTTTTATTGCATTATATATTTTGAATATAGTTTTGCCAATATTTTTTGCATTCAAAACGCGAAATGAAAAGACAGAAAAACGTTATCCCAATCTTATCAAATTGATATCTTAAAATATATTTTAGAAAGCTCTTTCGGAATAGTATATTTGTTTGATTTTAAAATTTAAATATAATAATGAAAATAATAGCTGTAATTCCGGCCCGATATGCTTCAACTCGTTTTCCAGCAAAATTAATGCAGGATTTAGGAGGAAAAACAATAATTCTTAGAACGTATGAAGCAGCAGTTTCGACAAAACTATTTGATGATGTTTTTGTAGTAACCGATTCTGATTTGATTTTTGATGAAATTGTTTCTAATGGTGGAAAAGCAATTATGAGTATCAAAGAACACGAATCTGGAAGCGATCGAATTGCAGAAGCCGTTGCAGATCTTGATGTTGATATTGTGGTAAACGTACAAGGTGATGAACCTTTTACAGAAGCTGGACCTTTAGAGCAAGTTTTATCGGTTTTTAAAAACGATGCAGACAAAAAGATTGATTTGGCTTCGCTAATGCGTGAAATAACAGATGAAAAAGAAATCAATAATCCGAATAATGTAAAAGTGGTCGTAGATCAATCGCAGTTTGCATTGTATTTTTCACGTTCTGTAATTCCATATCCAAGAGAGCAAAATGCTGGAGTGAGATATTTTCAGCATATCGGAATCTATGCTTTTAGAAAACAAGCATTATTAGATTTCTACAGCCTTCCAATGAAATCTTTAGAAGCATCTGAGAAGTTAGAGCAATTACGTTATTTAGAGTTCGGAAAACGCATCAAAATGGTCGAAACAACTCACGTAGGAATCGGAATTGATACAACAGAAGATTTGGAAAGAGCAAAAGCTATGTTGAAAGATCTTTAATCTTTGATTTTAGATTTTAGATTGTTGATTGTTGACTGATTGTTATTGTCTACAATCTTGTCATCCCGAGGAACGAGGGATCTCCGCAAGTAGCTCCATAAAGGAAATAACTTCAAATAATAATGCAGAACTTTGTCAAAGTTTCAAACTTTGACAAAGTTTTACATCACGATGATAAAAAACAAAAATGCTCCAGATTCTCTGGAGCATTTTTGTATATAAAAATCTAAAATCTTAGTACAAAGCAGGATATTTAGAAGGATTAACTTCATGCATCATATCGTAAACTTTCTCGTAGATATCTTCTGCAGAAGGTTTAGAGAAATAATCGCCATCAGTTCCGTAGGCAGGTCTGTGTGCTTTTGCTGCTAAAGTCTGCGGTTTGCTGTCTAAGTATTTGTAAGCGTCTTGTTCTTCTAAAACTTGCTGTAAAATGAATGCTGAAGCTCCACCAGGAACGTCTTCGTCAATTACCAAAAGACGGTTTGTTTTAGCGATACTTTTTACAATGTCTTTGCTAACGTCAAATGGAAGTAAAGATTGAATGTCGATCACTTCGCAATCAATTCCTTTTTCTGCTAGTTCATTAGCGGCTTGTTGAACCAATCTTAAAGTAGATCCGTAAGAAACTAAAGTAATATCAGAACCTTCTCTTAAAGTTTCGACCACTCCAATTGGGGTTTTGAATTCACCAAAATTAAGTGGTGTTTTTTCTTTTAAACGGTATCCGTTCAAACATTCAATAACCAAGGCAGGTTCGTCAGATTCTAACAAAGTGTTATAAAAACCAGCTGCTTGTGTCATATCTCTCGGAACCAAAACGTGAATTCCGCGAATAGCATTGATAATCATTCCCATTGGCGAACCAGAATGCCAAATTCCTTCCAGACGATGTCCACGGGTTCTAATGATTAACGGCGCTTTTTGTTTTCCAACCGTTCTATATTGTAAAGTAGCTAAATCGTCACTCATGATCTGAATAGCGTACAATAAATAATCTAAATACTGAATTTCTGCAATCGGACGTAAACCTCTCAAAGCCATTCCGATTCCTTGACCAATAATGGTAGCTTCGCGAATTCCAACATCGGCAACACGAAGTTCTCCGTATTTTTCTTGCATTCCTTCTAAACCTTGATTTACGTCTCCGATGTTTCCAACATCTTCACCAAAAATTAAAGTTTCAGGATATTTAGAAAATAAAGCATCAAAGTTATCACGAAGGATCATTCTTCCGTCCAAATCTGGTTTAGCATTTTCTGCATATTTTGGAAGAACTTTTTCTACAGAAAATACATTTTGTGCAGATTCTGAATGTTGATTACTGCTGAATTTCTCTTGAGTTTCATTTAAGAATTTTGTAATCCAATTAGATAAAAGTGCCTTGCTGTTTGGAACTTCAATAAAACGAAGAATCTTTCTCGCATAAACCAAAAGTTCTTTTTTTAAAGGCGCTTTAATGGCAGCCAATTCAGAAATTAGTTTTTTGATTCTTTCTTTATGATTGATACTTGCTTCGGCAATTTGTTCTAATAAAGCCAAAAGATTCTTTTGATCCTCAATTATCGGATTGATAAATGAATTCCAAGCTTCTTTTTTAGCTTCCAGAACTTCTTTCTTTAATTGAAAATCAAGTTCAGCCAATTCTTCTGGAGAAGCAATGTTAATAGCAATCATCCATAAACGCATTTGGCGAATACAGTCGAAATCTCTTTCCCAAGCTAATCTCTCTGCACTTTTGTAACGTTCGTGAGAACCAGAAGTAGAGTGACCTTGCGGCTGTGTTAATTCGTTTACGTGAATTAAAACTGGTATATGTTCTTCGCGTGCAATGGCGCCGGCTCTTTCGTAAGTCGAAACCAGTTCGGCATAATCCCAGCCTTTTACTCTAAAGATTTCGTAACCTTTAGCATCTTCATCGCGTTGATATCCTTTTAATATTTCAGATATATTTTCTTTAGTAGTTTGATGTTTGGCGTGAACAGAAATTCCGTATTCATCATCCCAAACACTCATTACCATTGGAACTTGTAGCACTCCTGCAGCGTTTATAGTCTCAAAGAATAAACCTTCAGAAGTACTGGCGTTGCCAATAGTTCCCCAAGCTACTTCATTTCCATCGACAGAAAATTTATCTTTAATAGTAATACCATCAACGTTTCTGTAAATTTTTGAAGCCTGTGCTAATCCCAATAATCTTGGCATTTGTCCTGCAGTCGGAGATATATCTGAACTTGAATTTTTTTGTTTAGTTAAATCTTTCCAAGAACCGTCTTCGTTTAAACTGTGCGTTACAAAGTGTCCGCCCATTTGTCTTCCCGCAGACATTGGATCATAAGCTAAATCGGTGTGACCATATAAACCGGCAAAAAATTGTTTTGCATCCAATTCGCCAATAGCCATCATAAAAGTTTGATCGCGATAGTATCCAGAACGGAAATCTCCGTTTTTAAAAGCTTTTGCCATTGCCAGCTGTGGAACTTCTTTTCCATCACCGAAAATTCCAAATTTAGCCTTTCCTGTTAATACTTCTTTT
>NZ_DASWYK010000127.1:0-3106 GCF_036405015.1 Flavobacterium sp.
GTTACAGATTCTTTTACTTTTACAATATCTTCAGGAGTTCCCGAAGCTAATAAATGTCCTCCATTTTCTCCTCCTTCAGGACCTAAATCCAAAATCCAGTCGGCACATTTTATTAAATCGAGATTGTGTTCAATTACGATAATAGAATGTCCTTTTTCTATTAAAGCATCAAAAGAAGCTAGAAGTTTTTTAATATCATGAAAATGAAGACCAGTTGTAGGTTCATCAAAAACAAATAATGCTTTATCTTTTGTAGCGCCTTTTACTAAAAATGAAGCCAGTTTAATACGCTGTGCTTCACCACCAGAAAGAGTAGAAGAAGATTGTCCTAACTGAACATATCCTAGACCAACATCTTGAAGTGGTTGTAATTTCTGTGTAATTTTAGTTTGTTTATTTCTTTCGAAGAAAGCAATTGCATCATCAATCGTCATAGTCAAAACATCATTGATATTTTGATTGTCAAAAGTAACTTCTAAAATCTCTTTTTTGAATCTTTTTCCTCCACAAGTTTCGCAAGGAAGCGAAACATCGGCCATAAATACCATTTCGACATTTATAGAGCCTTCTCCTTTACAAGTTTCACATCGGCCACCATCAACGTTAAAAGAAAAATGTTTGGCTTGATAACCTCTTATTTTCGATAATTTCTCTTTTGCATATAAATCACGAATATCGTCATACGCTTTGATATAAGTTACAGGATTTGATCTTGAACTTCTACCAATCGGATTCTGATCGACATATTCGATATGTTTGATTTGAGAGAATGAACCTTTTAATTCACTGAATTGTCCCGCTTTTTCAGAGGCACTTTCCAGTTTTTTCTGCATAGCAGGAAACAATATTTTTTTAATTAAAGTACTTTTTCCACTTCCTGAAACTCCAGTAACAACGGTTAATACATCTAATGGAAAAGTAACATCAATGTTTTTTAAGTTGTTTTCACGAGCACCTACAATATCAATATGATTTTTGAATTTTCTCCTCTTTTTTGGGACAGAGATTTCTAAATTCCCGTTAAGGTATTGAGCAGTCAAAGAATCTGATTTCAAAATTTCATCATAAGTTCCCTGGGCAACAAGTTTTCCTCCAAAGGTTCCTGCTTCTGGACCTATATCAATAATCATATCAGCAGCTTTCATGATATCTTCATCATGTTCCACTACAATTACAGTGTTTCCTAAATCACGAAGAGAAAGCAAAACTTTAATCAATCGTTCAGAATCTTTAGGATGTAGACCAATACTAGGTTCATCCAAAATGTACATAGACCCCACTAAACTACTTCCAAGAGAAGTGGCAAGGTTAATACGCTGTGATTCACCTCCCGAAAGTGTTGCTGAATTTCTGTTTAGAGTCAGATAATCCAATCCTACTTCAGTTAAAAAAGATAAACGGTTGTTGATTTCAACCATTAAACGTTTAGCAATCTGCTGCTCGTAAACATTCAATTCGATGTTTTTAAAGAAAGTAACCAAATGTTTTATTGGTAAATCAACCAAATCAGAAACTGTTTTTCCGTTTATTTTTACATAAGAAGCTTCTTCGCGTAAACGTTTCCCTTTACAAACATGGCATTTTGTTTTACCTCTATAACGAGAAAGCATAACACGATTTTGAATCTTGTAATTTTTTTCTTCCAATTCTCTAAAGAAATCATTTAATCCCTGAAAATATTGATTCCCAGTCCAGATTAAATCTTTTTGCTCTTCGGTTAATTGAAAATAAGGTTTATGAATTGGGAAGTCAAATTTATAAGCATGTTTTACAAATTCATCTTTGTACCAGCTCATGCTTTCGCCACGCCAAGGATAAATAGCACTTTCAAAAATGGATAGGGAAGTATTGGGAACAACTAAATCAGCGTCAATTCCAATGATATTTCCATAACCTTCACAAGCTGGACAAGCTCCATATGGATTATTGAAACTGAATAGATGAACATTTGGTTCTAAGAAAGTAATTCCATCTAACTCAAAATTATTTGAATACGAAAATCTTTTCTCAGCATTTAATTCCTGTAGATAACAAATCCCTTTTCCTTCAAAAAATGCAGTCTGAACAGAATCGGCAAGTCGGTTATAGAATTCTTCTTCCTCTTTAACTACAATACGATCGATTATTAATAAGATATCTTTATTATCAAACTGATGCAAGTCTGAAGCTGAAAATTCATCTAAACGAATCATTTCATTGTCAACTAGAATACGTGCAAATCCTTGTTGCAGAAGTACTTTTAATTTGTCTTCTAATTGTCTTCCTTCTTCTAAATGAATAGGAGCGAGTAGAAGCCATTTGCTGTCAATTGGCAGGCTTTTAACATCTGCAACAACATCGGTAACGGTATTCTTTTTAACTTCCTGTCCAGAAATAGGCGAGTAAGTACGACCAATTCTGGCATACAAAAGTTTCATATAATCGTAAATCTCCGTTGACGTTCCAACTGTCGAACGCGCATTGGTTGTATTTACTTTTTGTTCAATTGCAATTGCAGGAGCAATTCCTTTAATATATTCAACTTTTGGTTTATCTAAACGACCTAAAAACTGACGAGCATATGAAGATAAACTTTCTACATAACGTCTTTGTCCTTCGGCATATAAAGTATCAAATGCTAAACTTGATTTTCCGGATCCTGAAAGTCCAGTAATAACAACAAGTTTATTTCTTGGGATCACAACATCTACATTTTTTAAGTTATGTACTTGCGCTCCTTTTATTATAATATTTGATTTTGGGTCTATCGTAGAAAGATCAATTTGCATAAAAATGTCGGTTTTTACAAAAGTAATCAATTTTGAATTGGATTCTGTTAAGGATATAGTTCCAAATTTTAACTATTTTATCATAATTAGAGCCAATTCTAAAGTGTTTTTTGAGGCTATTATTTGAGAAAAATCATCGTTTTTAGATTGATTTAAAGCTCAAAATCAAACAATAAGAAAAAAATAATAGATACTTTGAGCTGTATTAATCAGGAAAAAGTTGTAATTTAAGTCCAGATTTTAATAATCGAATGGATCAATTTAAGGTTTAAACGCTTATTTTTAAAGGGATATCGCTAATTTTCATTTAATAGAATTTCAGTTTTTCCTATGTAAAA
>NZ_DASWYK010000128.1:0-17416 GCF_036405015.1 Flavobacterium sp.
TTCGAAATAGTCTTTTTTATTGGTCAGGGTATAAGATTGTGTAACAACTGGTTTGTAGTTTTTTACAATAGTATCTCTAATTCCATCTCTTGTGCGATAAGATATTCTGAATTCATCTAATACCTTTTGATCAATTTTATAAAATGAAATTTTTAGATTTTCTACATTTTTGTATTGAACAAAGGCTCTTGTGTTTTCTTTATTGTAAATATATTTTTGAAGCTGGACGTTTATACTTTTGTATAAAATGTTTTCTTTTTTCTGAACAGCTAACTTATAAGCATTCGATCGATTATTGATTTTTAAAATACTGTCTAAAGTTTGAATTGCTTTTATATAATTATTCGGATTGCTCTGTTTTGAAGCTTTAAGAGCTAAATAATTTGCTTTTTCTAATTGAATATTTTGAATTAACAATATATCAATTGTGTTTTTTTGGAGAAGTTCTAACGCCTGAATATATTCTTGATCTTCATCAATTAGGAATTTTTTTGAAAACTGAATTCTTTTCCAGACATTCTCAGTTGTTGGTTTATTGTTTTCTAGTTTTTGATATAATTTAAGCGTCAGTTTTAGATCTGAGTTTTTAACAGAATCGAAATTTATTTTTACAAAATCATTTGATTTTCCTAGAAGCTCTTTTTTAAAACTTAAAAAATCACTTCTTTTAATTTCCCAATTGCGAATTCTTTGAGATAGAAGCGTAATGTTTTCCTCTATTGCATAATCTAAAACGCTAAGTGTTTTGAAGTTTTCTATCGTTGTGTAATCAAAAATAGTCTCATATTTAGTTAACGGAGTATTTTTTAAAATCGCTTCGTTTTCTAAAGAATTCTCTAAAGCCAGTTCGATTTGAGTTGTAAAATTATTTTTTGTCCAAGTAAAGAAATCGGTGTCTACTTCACTAATATTTGTTCTCTGATTAATTTTATATTGATTTCGGTTATAATAATCGGCAAGACATTTTGCGTACACCAAATTCAATATTGATTTTGATGGAACCGAAACGCGGTTAATGTCAGTTTTAAGATTGTTTAAAATTTTAGTTTGCGCATTTTCATCTAGAATAATTAGATATTTAGATTGATAAAAAAAGCATCTTATCATCTCGGTTTCCTCTTTTCTGCTTATAGCTTTTTTATAGATTTTGTCAACAATTTCATTGGCTGATTTAATTTTGCCTTCATTTTCTAGAGCAATAACGTTGTCCCATTTTTTATCGGTCTTTTGTCCAAAAAGTGAAGCAGAAATCAATAAGAATACTAAAAGTATATTTTTCATAAAAAAGAGTTTTTATTCTATAGATGATTCGATTTAAAAAAAGGTTGGGAAAAGGATTGAATTTTTAAAAATAATTTTCGTACAAAGTACTAATTTATCTCCAAAACCAAATGTGACATATTATATTTCCTTATTTTTGAAGAATAATTATTTGAGTTTAATTAGTTATTTACCATTTCGATTAACCGATTAAACAGTTTAACGATTAAACATTTTAAATGAAAACACATTTCATCGCGATTGGCGGAAGCGCAATGCATAATCTTGCATTGGCATTACATAATAAAGGATATCAGGTTACAGGAAGCGACGATGCTATTTTTGAACCTTCAAAATCTAGATTGGAAAAAAAAGGAATTCTTCCTGCAGAAATGGGCTGGTTTCCGGAAAAAATTACTTCAGATATTGATGCTATTATTTTAGGAATGCACGCAAAAGCAGATAATCCTGAATTGTTAAAAGCACAGGAATTAGGTTTGAAAATTTATTCGTATCCTGAATTTTTATACGAACAATCTAAAAATAAAACGCGTGTTGTAATTGGTGGTTCTCACGGAAAAACTACCATCACTTCTATGATTCTTCATGTAATGCACTACCATAATATTGCAGTCGATTATATGGTTGGCGCACAATTGGAGGGGTTTGATACGATGGTGCACTTAACAGAAGAAAATGATTTTATGGTTTTGGAAGGAGATGAATATTTATCTTCACCAATTGACAGACGTCCAAAATTTCATTTATATCAGCCAAACATTGCTTTGATTTCTGGAATTGCCTGGGATCATATTAATGTTTTTCCAACTTATGAAAACTATGTGGAGCAGTTTGAGATTTTCATCGAAAAAATTACAAACGGCGGAATTTTAGTTTACAATGAAAATGATTCTGAAGTAAAACGCGTTGCAGAAGCTGCCACAAATCCGATTCGAAAAATTGCTTATTCAACTCCAGAATATTCTGTGAGTGATGGAGTGACTTTATTAAAAACTCCAGAAGGGGATATGCCAATTGAAGTTTTTGGAGCGCACAACTTGAATAACTTAGCTGGAGCAAAATGGATCTGCCAAAATATGGGTGTTGACGAAGCTGATTTTTACGAAGCAATTGCCAGTTTTAAAGGAGCTTCTAAACGTTTGGAAAAAATTGCCGAAGGAAAAGGAAAAGTAGCTTACAAAGATTTTGCACATTCACCAAGTAAAGTTGCTGCGACAACAAAAGCAGTAAAAGAACAATATCCGAACAGAACTTTAGTTGCTTGTTTAGAATTGCATACTTACAGTAGTTTGAATGCTGAATTTTTAAAAGAATATGAAGGAGCTTTAGAATATGCCGATGTTGCAGTTGTTTTTTATTCGCCAGATGCAGTAAAAATCAAACAACTTGAAGAAGTAACTTACGAGCAAATCGCAAAAGCATTCAATAGAGAAGATTTAATAATTTATACGAATCCGGCTGAATTTAAAGAATATTTATTCAACTTAAATTTAGATAATTCTGCGCTTTTATTAATGAGCTCAGGAAATTATGGAGGTTTAAATTTTGACGAAGTAAAAGGATTGATTGAGTAATGAATCAATTAGGGAATTAAATAATGTGTCAATTGCTTTGCAGTTGGCACATTTTTTTTTAAAAATTATCTAATTTTCATGTAGGTACATTATTTAATTAGAAGTTCCTTCATATTTAAAATGACCAACAATTTTATAGTCAAATAAACAATCTTCTAGAACTTTTCCGCCTCCAAGATTATGAACAATTAAATTTCGTTTTCCGTCTTTAGATTTTTTATTGGTTACTATTCCAATATGCGAAAGTTTTTGATTCTTTTTGCTGACACGAAATGAAAAATAAGAAGAGTAAGTTGCAATGATTTCATTTTGAGAGAATTTATTTTTAAATATAAGATTTTTTAAAATGTATTGTTGTTTTTGAAAGATTTTTCTTGTATTTTATATATATTCGCTTCCTAAATTTTTATGATTATGGATGGAGGACATTTTGCAATAAGAGATTGGTCAGAAGATGATAAACCTCGTGAAAAATTAATGCATAAAGGAAAGGATGTTTTAAGTGATGCCGAATTATTGGCCATTGTAATTGGTTCTGGAAGCCGTAACGAATCTGCGGTTGCATTAAGCCAGCGTATTTTAGCTAACGTCGGAGGATTAAATTCTTTGGCAAAATTGTCTATCGCACAATTAATGAAATTTAAAGGAATAGGAGAGGCAAAAGCAGTTACAATTGTCGCGGCTCTTGAATTATGTGCACGACGAAGATCTGAAAAAGCTGAAGAAACAGTAAAAATAACTTCCAGTAAAATAGTTTATAATATGATGCAGCCCTTAATTGGAGAATTATCTCACGAAGAATTTTGGGTGCTTTTTCTTAATAATTCAAATAATGTAATTTCTAAGTCACAATTAAGTAAAGGTGGAATTGCGGGTACAACTGTTGATATCAGGTTGATTTTTAAATTGGCATTCGAAAAATGTGCTACGGGATTGATTTTGTGCCATAATCATCCTTCGGGAACTTTGATTCCAAGTGATGCCGATAAACAAATTACCAAAAAGATTCGCGAGGCAGGAAATAAGTTAGATGTTAAAGTTTTGGATCATTTGATTATTACTGAATCAAAATATTATAGTTTTGTAGATGAAGGAATATTTTAATACATGAATACCACAATTACAGATGTCTTTTTTGACTTAGATCATACACTTTGGGATTTTGATAAAAATTCGGAGATGGCTTTTGATCGTATATTTAAAAGCAAATATCAGGAGATTATTACCGAAGATTTTATTAAAGAATATATTCCGATAAATCAGGAATGTTGGAGACTTTATCAGAATGATAAAATTACACATCAGGAATTACGTTTTAATCGTTTGAAGTTTTCTTTTGACGCTTTGAATTATGTAATTTCTGAAGAGAATATTTTAGAAATTGCCAATGATTATATTGAGTTTCTGACTGACAATAATTATCTGTTTGACGGAGCCATTGAAGTTTTGGAGTATTTGAAACCCAAATACAAACTTCATATTATTACAAACGGTTTTGCTAATGTTCAGGAAAAGAAAATCAATAATGCTTCATTAGGGAGTTACTTTAGTACTATAACAAATTCGGAGTTAGCAGGAGTTAAAAAGCCAAATAGTATTATATTTGATTACGCTTTGAATTTGGCTAACGCTTCCAAACAAAATAGTATTATGATTGGAGATGATTTTGAAGCCGACATAACAGGTGCTTTAAACGCAGGTTTAGATGCAATCTATTTTAATGAAAAAAAGCTGGATGTTTCCGGAGATTATAAACAAATTAACCATTTATTAGAACTAAAAAAATATTTATAATGATGAAGATTAAATTTTTACTTACTGCAATTTTATGTTCAGTTGTTGGATTTGCGCAGTCTGTCAATGATTACAAAGCTGTAATTGTACCTTTGAAATATGATTTTATGAAGACCGATAATCAATATCGTATGGCAACCTTAAGCAAGTCAAACCTTGTGAAAGCTGGTTTTGAAGCTTTTTATACAAATGAACAACTTCCTGATGGATATACAGACCGTTGCCAGGTTTTGTACATGGATGTCATAAAAGACAATGCTTTTTTAGTAACGAAACTTAGTGTACAGTTTAAAGATTGTTTTGGACAAGTAGTTTATACTTCAGAGGTTGGAAGAAGTAAAGAGAAAGATTATGATTTAGCTTATAGAGAATCACTAGATAATGCTTTTAAATCAGTTCAGGCATTACATTATAAATATAGCGGTACTCCAGTAACAGTTTCTAGAACTCCAGTTGCTACGCAAGTTCCTGTAGCTGCAACTGCGGCAGCAACTACTGTTACGGCAACTCAAGTTGTGGCAGTGGCGACTCCATCACCAGATTTAAAAGATCCAAACTTATTGTACGCGCAGCCAACAGAATCAGGTTATCAGTTAATTGATAAAACTCCAAAAGTGGTAATGAAGCTTCTTAAAACTTCTCAGCCAAATGTTTATATCGCTATAAAAGATAACGTTCAAGGTTCTTTAATCTTAAAACAAGATGGACAATGGTATTTTGAATCTTATCAAAATGACAAATTGGTTTCAGAAAAAATTACAGTTAAATTTTAAAAACATAAAATAAGACTTAATAGTCATATTTATCTTTCCAACGGTTCTTTAGAAATTCGCGGGTACTATTCTCTCTAGAATTGTTCCCAGGATTGTAAAGAACCGTTTCTTTTATAGCATCTGGTAAGAATTCCTGTTCAGCAAAATTATTTGCATAATCGTGCGAGTATTTATATTCATCACCATAACCTAATTCTTTCATTAGTTTGGTTGGTGCATTTCGCAAATGAATTGGTACAGGCAAATCGCCAGTTTGTTTTACCAATTGCTGTGCATTTCCAATAGCCATATAAGATGCATTGCTTTTAGGAGATGTAGCCAGATAAATGGCACATTGGCTTAAAATAATTCGGCTTTCTGGATATCCGATAGTGGTAACAGCCTGAAAAGTATTATTGGCCATGATAAGAGCAGTCGGATTTGCATTGCCTATATCTTCACTTGCGAGAATTAACATTCTTCTGGCAATAAATTTTACATCTTCGCCTCCTTCAATCATTCTCGCCAACCAATAAACTGCACCATTTGGATCGCTGCCTCGCATTGATTTTATAAAAGCAGAAACAATATCGTAATGTTGTTCTCCAGTTTTATCATAAAGTACCGTATTTTGTTGTACTAATTCTAAAACACGATCGTTGGTTATGGTGATTTCATCCCCAGCTGAAGCATTAATAACAAGTTCAAAGACATTTAGAAGTTTTCTTCCGTCGCCACCAGAAATACGTAATAAAGCTTCCGTTTCCTTAAGGTTTATTTTTTTTGTCAATAAATAGGCGTCAGTTTTTATGGCGCGTTCTAATAAAGCTTCTAAATCGGCTTTTGTAAACGCATTTAGTATATAAACCTGGCAACGTGACAATAATGCAGGAATTACTTCAAAACTTGGGTTTTCTGTTGTGGCACCAACTAATGTTATCCAACCTTTTTCTACCGCAGCTAAAAGTGAGTCTTGTTGTGATTTGCTAAATCGGTGAATCTCATCAATAAACAGGATCGGGTTTTTGGCAGTAAAAAGTCCACCGCTTTGTTTTGCTTTTTCAATAACATCACGAATATCTTTTACACCTGAATTTATGGCACTCAAAATGTAAAAAGGACGTTTTGATTCTTGTGCAATAATTTGTGCAAGCGTTGTTTTACCTGTTCCTGGAGGTCCCCAAAATATCAAAGAAGGAATTATCCCTTTTGAAATTTGCTGTGTTAAAGATCCAGTTGGACCAACCAAATGTTGTTGACTAATATAATCTTCTAATTTTTGCGGACGAATGCGCTCTGCTAACGGTGCTTCCATTTTACAAAATTACTGTTTTTTAATTTTAGATTTTGTCTCCTGAAAGTTAAAACAATTCAGAATTAGAAGGATTGTTACAATCTGAGACAGTTTTTAATATGACAAATTATCAGTAAAATATTTTTGGATAGTTTTTTGAGTCCTTACAATTGTTATTTAGAAAACTATGAACGATACTAATTTTAAATTTTCAAATTCGGTTATTGGACTTCCATTGTTTTTTGTCCTTTTATTGTGGACTGTGTATTGGTTGCAGATTCGATTCGATTTCGATTTTTATCAATACGGAATTTACCCAAGAGATTTATTAGGTTTAAGGGGAGTTTTGTTAAGTCCTTTTATTCATGAAAATTCAGAACATTTGTATAACAATACTTTTCCGCTTTTGATATTGCTTTCAGCCATTCAGTATTTTTATCCAAAACAAACATTTGGAGTTATCGCTTACGGAATATTGTTTTCAGGATTAATTACTTGGGTTGTTGGTCGGGAGAATTACCATATTGGAGCCAGTGGTTTGATTTATGTTTTGGTAAGTTTTATTTTCTTTAAAGGAATTCAAACCGGTTATTACAGATTAGTTGCTTTGTCTTTAACAGTTGTAATACTTTACGGAGGTGTAATTTGGTATGTTTTTCCAGATGTTGATCAATCCATTTCGTGGGAAGGACATTTAGCTGGTTTTATAACAGGTTTTGCTTTGACATTATTTTATAAGACTCCTGAGTATGCCAAACCGATTGTATACGATTGGCAGCGACCGGATTTCGATCCTTCGACAGATGCTTTTATGAAACATTTTGATGAAAATGGAAACTTTGTCAATATTTCTCGTGATGAGGAAGAAGATCAGATTGATTATTTTTCGTCAAGTCATCCGATCAATTATATTTTTATAAGAAAAACAGATGCGGAAGACGAAATTTAGTTTGCTGTTTTTCTAGATTAAATGAGTAAATTTGTTTAGTAACAATTTAATTTACAGAGTTATGAATAAAATGAAGCTATTGGTTTTGTTCTTGTATTTTGTTTTTAACAATGCAATTAGTGCTCAATGTGAAATTAAAAATAGGGTACAGGCAGACGGAAGTATGATGTATTTTTTTGAACCGGCTGTATTTTATACTACCAAATCAAAATCTTTAAAAATTAATATTGTTACCGATAAAGAGCATTATTTTGTAGCATTACAGCCAACTCCATTTCCAGACAAGAAAATTGGAAAGAAGATAAAAGATGATTTAATTATTCATTTAGCAAATAATAATACTTATAAGCTGGCGCATTACGATACACAATACCGAGAAAATGACTCGGTAATGCAGGTTCTTTATTTAATTGATAATAAAGATCTGAAGGCATTTTCAAATTATGAAGCTGTGACCGCCGAGATCAATATGGCAGGGACGGAGTTTATAAGAAGTTATAATTTTAAACTTCATAAAAAGGCTATAAGTGAACAACTTCAATGTTTTCTAAAAGAAGAAGAAAAGTAATTATTGATCTTCGTCTTTTATTTCCTGATTATGTTTGCTCGCAATTTTCTTCTTAAGATTTCTGAGAAGATTATTGAAACTAATGTTAAGTGAAGCGGCATTTGTTGTTTGATTGCCTTTATTTCGTGGTAAATATTCATTACAATAGCTAAGTTCAATCTGAATGTCATCTGTAAATAAATATCCTGCGCCAATATTCAATCTGTTTCTGTCAAAGAAACTTTCTCCTGTAACTTTTGCTCCGGATTTTAAATATATCTCATCTGAAGCAACTGCGTAAATCACACCCTCTCTTAAAATTTTACTATTTATGGGTTGTAAATACTTTATTTGTTGCCGGTATCGAAATACATTTTCATAATCGTCGTCTTGGTTTCTCATGTGACGAAATTCGGTACGCATTCTGGTGCTTAAAGTATAACCTGTTTTATGAAAGTAATAAATTCCCTGAAGTGCAAAGCGCCATTCTGGAGATTCAAATTGCCCAATTTCGGGAACATCTTTATTGTTGTAATAGGCTAGGAAAGTAGAGAATTTCCATCTGGATGAGTAGTAGTAATGTGCCCAACCGCGTAAAGATCTTTGAATCGTATTTTCAAATATGTTGGATGTAGATTCGGTACTGCTATAAGTAGTTCCTAAATCTATTTCTGTTGACCATTTTTTACTAAGAGTTTGATTGAATTGAATCTCATTCCAAAATTGGCCGTAAGTAGTATTTTGTCCGTAGCTGTTTGTAATCATTAAAATTACAAACAGACATCGAACAATTTGTATTATTTGTATTGGATTAGATTTTGAAAGCATTAATTAAAGTTTTTTAATTATTCATTCTAATCTTCATTCTCAATTAAATTTAACTTCTTTGACGAACAGTTTCGTATAAAAATGCGCCGCAGGCAACAGAAACGTTTAAAGAACCAATTGAACCGAACATTGGTAGTTTTGCTTTTTCATCTACAATTTTTAAGACAGAAGGGTTTATTCCTCGATCTTCAGAACCCATAATTATAGCAACAGGATCAGCTAATGAAACATCATAAATATTCTGATCTGTTTTTTCTGTCGCTGCTACTGTTTTAATTCCCGAACCTTGCAAATAAAAAATAGCATCTTTAATATGTTCTACTTTACAGATTGGAACATTAAATACAGCTCCGGCTGATGTTTTAACAGTGTCTCCGTTTACGGGTGCCGAACCCGCTTTTTGAACAATAATTCCATTTACTCCAGTACATTCTGCAGTTCTGATAATTGCACCAAAGTTTCGGGCATCAGAAATCTGATCTAATATTAAAAATAAAGGTTTTTTTCCAGATTCGATAGTAGATTCAACAAGGTGTTCCAAATCAATAAAACCGATAGGAGAGATAGTTGCTACTGCACCCTGATGATTATTTGGAGTAAGACGGTTTAGTTTTTCTACAGGAACATAAGAGAAGTTAACGTTTGCACGTTTCATAACCTTCATTAAATCTTTCATTAGTTCTCCAGAAATGTCTTTTTGTATAAAGACTTTGTCTACTTCCTTTCCTGCCTGAATTGCTTCTATAATGGCTCTAATGCCAAATATTTGATGTTCTTTTTCCATAGGACAAATATAGGTAATATGTTTCTATAAAAAAACCGCTCTGAATTAACAGAGCGGTTTAAATAAAATGCTTTATACAGCTTTTTAGTGTTCGTCTTCAATGAAACCAGTTCTTTTGTATCCTTTTACTTCGTAAATGGTTCCTGGGTCATCTGAGAATTCAGCTTTAAAATAAATACCATCAACAGTATGGCCTCCAGTAGATGTAGCACCATTCTTAGTAATTTTTCCCTCTGTGATGTTTACATTTACCTCATATGTTTCAATAACGTCAGGTGTTGCAGCAACATCGTCTACTACACTACTTGCTAAGTTATTTCCTGCAAATGACATTGAACTAAGAGTTAGGGGTGTTTTTACTTTAAAGCCCCATACGTTGAAAAGATGATCATCAATCCAGAACTCTTTTCCATCATTTGCTGCTGTGTTAAAAGTAGAAATAAGTCCATAGTCTGATACTACTGTTCCATTTCTTAATGTCTGAACGTACCAATCTCCTGCCATTGATTCAGTCGATGTTCCTCCTGGATCTGTGTCGCCCACTTCGTCACAAGATACAAAAGCCGTAAGTACAAACATTACTGCAAGTACACGTGTTATATTTAGTTTTAATTTTTTCATTTTAATATTTTTAAATTATCGTTTAAATATTCTTTCAGCTGTACCAAAGACTGATGAAGCATAAATAACCCATTTCCAGTTGTTTTTGTCTGTTATGGTTCCAACATTACTTTCAGCAGAAATTCCAGATTTAGAAGCGTTTTCAGTATACGGAGCATAGATTTGTTTGTCATCTATGTTGTAGAAAACCAAAGTTATATTGTCATTTGCAACGTTATATCCTGTTGCATTATCACAAACATATTTTCTATCTTCTAATTTTGTAACGTTGTTAACGTTTGCACCTCTAACAAAAGATCCTTCTAGATTTATTGTACTTGGCTGGTTACTTAAAATTACAACTGTACGTACTAAAGAAGCAGGGAAGCCATCACTGTTTAAAGCAGAGTAAGTTAATTTATAAACTCCAGGTTTATTTGTGTCAACCGTACCAGCGATTTTTACTTCAAGTGTTTTTCCATCAGCTTCAGCGTCTACACCGTTTTCAGTGTAAGTCTGTCCTTGTGTAAGCACAACTAATGCATTTCCGTTCATTGTTAGGTTAGCATAGTAAGTAACCTGAGAAACATTTGCACTAGAATCTGCGTCACAAGAAGTAAATAATAATCCTGAAACTAGGACTACCATTAATTGTATAAATATTTTTTTCATGATCTATTATTATTAGTTAACGTCCCACCAAACTTTTGCTGTGATTAATTTAGCAGCAGGTGCATTTGGGTTTCTAGTTGTTACAACGTTTGGTAAAACAATTCTTCTTGGGAAAACATTACCTGTTTTAGTTTCAACAGCAATAGCTAATTGACCAGGAACGTAAGCTTCGTCTGATTGTTTTACTGCAGATTCTCTTGGGAATCCAGTTCTGTTTTGCTCTAAGAATGACTCGTAACCATTACCAGGGAAACTTGCAATCCATTTTTGAGTGATAATAGCTTCAACTTGAGCAGGTACTCCTGATGCAGGGAATGCATATTTTCCTCCAGTAGTTAAGAAGGTTGCAGCAGTTGCTTCAGTTTGTCCAAATCTTACCATAGCAGCAGTAACAGCAGCATCATATTTAGCTTTTGCACCAGCACCACCAAAATATCTTGTAAGTGCTTCAGCTTGTAAAAAGTTACTTTCTTCTTTACTAATAAAGAAAACTGGAGTTAAAGGGCTTAATTGAACTAAAGATAAGTTAGGAACAGATGTATTGTTCCAGTCACCTTGATTGTTAGGGTTTCCAGGTTGTGCGTAGTATTTAGCCAAACGTGGATCATTGTTAAGTGATAAGTAAGAAAACATAGTTTTACTAGCTCTCAAGTTCAATGTAGTGTTTAATTGTCTTCTATCAGACTCATAAAGTGGATTACTTCTGTCAGCTGCATCTTCGAATTGAGTCATAGCTGCATCTTCATTTAAAAATTCTGCACCAGAATTAATTAAACTTGTAATTCCAGATTGAGCAAGAGTAGGATTAACTTCTGTTAATCTCATGTGTAATTTTAGTAATAAAGTATTACCAAATCTTGTCCATTTTGCCATATCTCCTGCAAAAATGAAATCATCTTTACCTGGTTTGTCTCCTACAGAAGCACTTAGATTTTTTGATAAAGCTGATTTCAAATCAGCAATCATTAAATCGTAAGTTTCTTTTCCTGTATTAAATTTAGGCTGTAAAATGTTAACGTTATTAGCTTCAGCATAAGGAATGTCGTCATAAACGTCAGTTAAAACCTGAGAACCTTCAACTTCAAGGATGGTTGCCATTAGGTAATAGTTCCAGTTTTCTTCTTTTTCTGCCTGAGCTTTTACAACTCTAATGTCGTTCAAAGCATCGTACATTGCACTATAAGCAGCTGCATAGTTATTTGCTCCGATACTGTAGCTATCAATATCACGGTATTGGTTAGAAGTAGGGTTTTGTGTCCAAAATTGAGACCAAAAACCTCCGATTATAGCGTAGTATGATCCTTGTGCACCAGCAAGACCTGCAATACCTGCAGGAAATATTGTGCTATTTGCTTGTCCAGGAGGCAATGCATCCGGGTCTCTATTAATGTCAAATGTTTCATCACATGACACTAATAAGAAAAGAGCTGTTATTAATGTTGCTATCTTTTTCATTTTTCTATATTTATTTTTAGAATGATAATTTTAAAACTCCACCTACAGATCTTTGTGATGGGTTAGCTCCGAATTCTCCTAAGTCTGAAAGTACACCTGTACCGTAAGTACTTACCTCTGGATCAACGTATGGGTTTTCGCCTGGAGTCCACATAAATAAGTTTCTTGCATAGACACCAACTGTAATTTTGTTTAGTCCCATGTTTTTACTTAATGCAGAAGGGAAATCATAGTTTAAATTTACCTCTCTTAATCTTACAAAAGTTTTGTCAATAACGTGAGTGTTTTCAATTGCTAAGTTACTTTGAGTGTTGTAGTAGTTAGCAACGTTCTCGAATGAAACTGGAGTAGTATTTTCTACATAAGATACAGACCCATCAGGAGCAACAATCTCGTTAACAGAGTTTGGTACAATGAAAGGAGCTCTGTCGTTGTAAGTAGTTTCAATACCATTTCCTACGAAGTGAGCCAATCTTTTTGTGTAAGAGTACATGTCTCCACCTTGTTTCCAGTCTAAAGATAAACCTAAGTTAAAGTTTTTGTATTTAAATGTGTTTTGTAATCCCATAACGAAATCACGTTGTGCATTTCCAATTCTTTGAACCTGAGTTGTGTTTACATCAATTCCTGTTGTAGCACTAACAATTGGTTGTCCGCTTGGAGTTGTTTTAGTTACTAATGAATAGTAAGAACCGATTGGTTGTCCTTTTTCAGCTGAGAAAGTTACTCCATAAGCAGTTGCTAAATCAATTCTGTCAAAACCTTCAGCTAGCTTAGTAACTTCGTTAAGGTTTTTAGTAAATGTATAAGTTAAGCTCCAAGTAAAGTCTTGGTTTTTAATAGGGCTTGCAGTAACAGAAAGCTCGATACCTTTGTTAACAATGTCACCAGCGTTGATTGCTTTTTGTGTAAAACCAGTAGATGGATCTAATGGTAAGTTAACAATTAAATCAGATGTTGTTTTGTGGTATAAAGCAATATCATAACTAATTCTGTTTTTAAAGAAAGATCCTTCAGCACCTACTTCGTACTCAACTGTACTTTCTGGTTTTAATTCTGAATTTCCTAATCTTCCAGAAGCTTCGTAGAAACTTACCCCTCCAATTGGAGATGCAATGATTCCAAAGTTAGCAGCTGCTGAACCAGAAATGTATGAGTTTTCAGTTGCATATGGGTTAGTGTCGTTTGCAATTTTAGAAGCTGCACCTCTTAATTTTAAGAAAGTGTTTCCATTATCAATTACAATAGCACCTAATGATAATGCTGGGTAGAAATAAGCATTGTTACCAATTGGTAATGTAGATGTAACATCTTCTCTACCTGTAATTGTAGCAAAATATCTGTTTTTGAAAGCAAATTCAGCAGATGCGTAAACAGCTCCAGTTTTTCTTAAAGTATTAGCTTGAGTAATAACAGGTCTTACCGCAGAGTTAGAAAGCTCGTAGTATCCTGGTATTCCTAAGTTAGTGATTGAGTTAATCAATCTGTCACTCTCTCTTCTGTTGTAGTTAAAACCACCTAAAAGATTTAAGGTCCAGTCTTCTCCTAAGTTTGTGTTGTAGTTTAAGTTGAAGAATGTATCAAACTCAGAGTATTCAGATCTTGATTCTGTAACACCACCTACCGTTAAACTTCCTGCGATATCCTGTGGACTTCCTGGTAAGTAGTTAACAATTGCTCCGTGACTTTTTAATCTTTCAGTTCTAAAGTTACCTCCAATTTGCCATGAAGCAGTTAATTTGTCAGTAATTTTATAGCTTAAGTTAGCATTTCCAAAAATGTTGTTTCCGTAAATTTTAGTGCTATTCTCGTTAATCGTAAAATATGGATTTGAAGAGTAAGGAGTGAAATAGTAAGAAGGAGAGTTGAAAGGATTGTTTTTGTAATCTTTCAAATCTACGATACTAACATCAGTAGGGATTTGTAATAAATCTTGTTGTAATGTAGAACCTTCTCCAGCATCGTCTCCTTGACCTGTATTAACAACACTTTGATCTTTGTAGATATAGTTTAAAGATGTTCTTAAAGTAAATCTTTTACCTTTTAATCCTCCGTTGAATCCTAAAGATTGTTTTTTGTATAAATCAGCATCAGTAGGTACAACCCCGTCACTGTTTACATTAGAGAAAATTAAAGAGAAATCAGAAGTGTCTCCACCACCACTTAGGTTTACAGATTGTGTAGATAAAATACCAGTGTTGTAGAACTCTCTAACATTGTCTTTTAATGCAACGTAAGGTTTGATTTGTTGACTGTTTTCGTAAACAGTTCCCCATGGTCTAACTTCACCGTTAAATTTAGGTCCCCAAGAACCATTTTCGTTACTTGGTCCGTTTCCAGTATAACCTTGTCCATTCCATCCTTGTCCAAATTCGCTTTGTAAGTGAGGAACTCTCGCAACTTGACTTAATTCAGTTGAAGCTAACATGTCAACTTTAATACCTGAGTTTGCTTTACCTTTTTTAGTAGTAATGATAATTACACCACCTCCAGCTCTAGATCCGTATAATGCAGAAGCAGCAGCTCCTTTAAGTACGGTCATGCTCTCAATGTTGTTTGGGTCAAGGTCACTTACACCGTTACCAGCATCATATGATCTGCTGATAGATGCAACTCCATTGTTACTAGTACCTGTAGAAGTGTTGTTGATTGGAGATCCATCAACTACATAAAGAGGTCCTGAGTTACCTGTAATAGTGTTTAGACCACGAATGATTACTTTTGTAGCAGCTCCTGGTTGTGATGGTGCAGTAATGTCAACCCCAGCAATTTTACCAGAAAGTGTTTCGAAAGGGTTTGTGTTTACTACCTGAGTAATTGCATCTGATTTTAAAGTTGTAGTTGCGTATCCAAGAGATTTTTTCTCTCTTTTGATACCGAAAGCTGTTACAACTACGCCTTCAAGTTCTTGTGCTCCTGCATCTGCTAATTTTACATTAACAGTTGAAGAACTTGCAGCTACTTCTTGAGTTTTCATCCCAATGTAGCTAAATACCAAAACTTGGCTTGGTGATACTTTGATCGAAAATTTACCATCAAAGTCAGTTTGTGTTCCCGTTTTTGTTCCTTTAACTAATACACTAACACCCGGTAAAGGCATTCCTGCATTATCAGAAACTGTCCCAGAAACAGCTCTTTCTTGCGCAAATGACAATTGCGCAACTAGTACTAGTAAAAGTACTAGGAATCCATTGAACTTTAGTTTCATTTTTAAATATTTTGAATTAGTATCGCAAAACTCTTAATAATTTGTTAACTTTCCTAATAAAAAAAATATTTTTTTCGTTAAACATCAAAATTTAACATTATAACATATGTTTATGATAGTGTTATATAATTGCAAATCTGAAGTTTTTTCTCCTCCATTTGTAAGGTTTATTTTTAATAAGCCATTTGGGGTTTGAACGGTCGTTCCAATGCCTATTCCTATTAATTTTTTTATTTGATTTTTGTTTGAAACGCTTGTGAGATCTTGGTATAATGCGTAATCTAGAATGGAGTTGATGTATAGGCTTTTTGAAGCTAAATATCTGTATTCTGTAAGAATCATTGCAGTGAAGTTAGCTTGTAGACTGTTTTCTAAAAAACCTCTAATTGAATTCATTCCTCCAAAACGAAATAATTCATTAGAAATATAGTTCTGGCTTTTTAAGATATAATTTTGTGAATTTATGTTAATGAAATTCTTAGGATTTAACTCAAAATTATATTTGAGATTGAGATTCGCAAATAACTGATTACTTGTGCCAACTGTTTCGGGGCTGCTGTTTGTATCTCGTTTTCCAAATCCTAATGTGGTATATATATATGCTTTGTTAAGGAATATCGGGTTTTGATAATCTGCTTTCTGGTAATCAAAAGTTGTTGTGAGATAAGAGTTGTTGAAATCACTAATTGTAGAATTGTTGGTGTTTTGAATGTCACTCGATTCTGTTGATTGATATCCGATGTAAAGTTTTGAATTGTAGTTTAAGTAATAACCTAAATTGATATCGGTCTTGGTGTTTTGAAAAGTACTGTCTTGTTTGAAGATGTTTAATTGCGCTTTAATTCCGATAGGAGATTGAAATAGGTATGGAATTTCAATTTTAGTATTAAAGGTTTTTTGTTGGTTTCCATCACTTTTCCAGTATAATGAAAATTTTTCTCCGGCATGTAGTGTGTTGATTAATGAAATGTCTAAATATCCATTTAGAACTAGTTTTTTATTTTCGTCATTTGAAAAACCAATATATCCATCAAAAGTGTTGGCTTTTCTTTTTTCGATGTAGGTGTAGATTTTTGTTGAATCTTTGGTGAAAAGTATTTCGGGGTATTTGGTCTGGGAGATAAATTCAAAGCTGTTAAGGTCGTTGTGTATGTTCTTGATGATATCCTGATTGAAAGTTCTGTTGATGTACTTTTTGTTTAATTGTTTTAAGGCTCCTTCTGGGAAATAATCTTTAGAATTCGTATTTGTGTAATTTACAATAATAGAATTTAAGTTTCTTTTTTTTTCGGAATCAAGATTTAAATCGGCATAAATTGCGGAATTCTTTTTGGTGATATTTTTCAATTTTATTTTTGTGAAGGCAAAACCGGCTTTTTCTTTGTTTGAAATCTCCTGATTGAGAAAGTTTTCTAATTCAGAGTAAGGAATTATCAAGCTGTCTTTGGTGGAGTTTTTTTGGTCATAAAATAGATCGTTTATACCTATATATATATGTACTTCTTTTATCTTGTTTTTTAAGTCGATTATTGCAGTGAAAGTACTGTCGTTTGTTTTTTTGTTTTCCAGTATTTCAGAGTCTATATATCCTTGTTTTGTTAGTTGGTTGTTGACTTTTGTGATTTCGTTATAAAGAGATTTCAGGTTAGGGTGCTTTTTGATATATGATATATAATAA